>NZ_JBITVD010000011.1:0-58951 GCF_044542805.1 Acidovorax sp. NPDC077693
CACACCATCTCCAAGGACTACTTCGGGTTCGCAGGCGCCAAGGCGGGCTCGGGCCTGAAGGGCACCAACACCGGCTACCTGAACCTGGCGTTCGCCCAGGAAGTGGCCCCCAGCATCACGCTGAAGGCATCGGTGGGCTTCACCCGCTTTGCCAGCGACATCAAGGACACGGGCGTGCCCAACTACATGGACTACAGCGTCGGCGGCGCGTATGACTTCGGCAGCGGCCTGTCGCTCGGCGCTGCGGTGGTGGGCGCCAACAAGAAGGCCTTCTTCGGCCACGTGAACAAGTCGCGCGTGATCGTCACGCTCACCAAGACCCTGTAAGCCCGTCCTCCAAGGACGAGCAACGGGCCTTCACAGCGCGCACCGCGTCGCCCGCGCGCCCGCCACCCGCAGCCGCTCTTTCAGCGCGGCGGGTGCCAGCACCTCAAAGTCCACGTTGAGCGCCATCAGCCAGTAAACCAGCGAATCGCTGGCCGCGCATTCCAGCTGACTGCGCTGGCCACCGTCGACGCTGGACACCACGCCCGCAAACTGGGGGATACGGCGCGACATCAACGCATAGGGCGCGTGCAGCACCACGCGTGCCTGCTCAGTGTGAGCCGGTGCAGAGATCGAGCGGGATACGTAGCCCTTCAGATCACCGCCATCGGGCGATACCCGCGGCGCGAAATGCGCGCCCACCTGCGGGTCGCCCACGATGCGGTCGATGCGGAAGGTGCGCCAGTCGCCCCGCACGCAGTCCCAGGCCACCAGGTACCAGCGCTCGCCGGTGTGCACCACGCCTTGCGGCTCCACGCTGCGCCGCGCGTGGCGGCCCTGGGCGTCTTCGTAGTGGAACTCGGTGCGCAACTGGTCGCGGCAGGCGCCTGCCAACGTGGCCAGCACGGAGGCCTCGACCACGGGGCCGATGCGGTCGAGCGGCAGGATGGCCGAGCGCAGCGCGTCCACCCGCTTGCGCAGGCGCGCGGGCATCGCCTGCTCCAGCTTGACCAGGGCGCGCAGCGCGGGCTCTTCGATGCCGCCCACCGCACCGGCCGTGGCGGTGCGCAGCGCAATCGACACGGCCAGGGCCTCGTCGTCGTCCAGCAGTAGCGGCGGCAGCGCCTGCCCGGCCCGGAAGGCGTAACCGCCCGCCACGCCGCTGCTGGCATGCACCGGGTAGCCCAGCTGGCGCAGGCGGTCCACATCGCGCCGCACGGTGCGCGGGTGCACCTCCAGTCGCTCGGCCAGCTCGGGGCCCATCCAGTGGGTGCGAGTCTGCAGCAGGGAAAGCAGCCGCAAAAGACGCGTCGATGAACTCAGCATGGCGTCACTGTACTTTTTATTGAGGACCAAAACTGTCCGCAATGGTTTCTACAGTGGAGACACCTTTTCTTTCACCCCCAACCCAAAGGAGTTCTCCATGTCCATCGTCCTCTACTGGCACCCCATGTCCAGCGCCAGCCCCATCGCCTGCGCCCTGGCCGAACTGGGCGTGCCCCATGAACGCGTGAAGGTCGACATCCGCACCGGCGAACAGCACCGCCCGGAGTACCTGGCCCTCAACCCCAACGGCAAGGTCCCCACCCTGACGGTGGACGGCGCCCCGATGTTCGAGACCCTGGCCATCCATCTGTGGCTGGGCCACCGCTTTGGCATCGAGCGCGGTCTGTGGCCCGCGGCGGGCACGCCCGAGGCGCTGCAGGCGCTGTCGTGGTGTGCATGGTCGTATGTGACCTACGGCGCCTTGATGGTGCGCCTGAATGTGGCCACGCGGGGCGACGAGGCTTTGCAGAGCGACATCCATGCGCAGGCCGCCAAGGCGGGCCTGAATGACCTGCTGGCGGTGCTGGACGCGCGCCTGGCCGCGCAGCCCTGGATGCTGGGCGCCGACTACTCGCTGGTGGACCTGGTCGTCGGCTCGGTGCTCGGCTACAGCGTGTTTCTGGGCGCACCGGTGAATGCGCACCCGCATGTGCAGGCCTGGCTGGCGCGGGTGCAGGCGCGGCCGGCGATGCAGATCGAGTCCTGAGACGGATTGGCGGTCGCTCCAACGGCCTGCTTGGAGGGGCCGTTCAACAGCCTTGCCGAAACGTCGCGCGGCGCTTCGACAAGCTCAGCGTGAACGGACTCTTTGTTCACGAAGCGCTGCGACAGCGCCGACCGTCAGCGTATGCGCAGGGCCGTGGCGATGCAGCGGCGCTACAGCAGCACGATGTCGTACTGCTCCTGCCCCACCGCGCTCTCGGCCTGCAGGGAGATGGGCTTGCCGATGAAGTCCGACAGCCCGGCCAGGTGCTGGCTTTCTTCGTCGAGGAACAGCTCCACCACGCGCGCCGAGGCGACCACGCGGAATTCGCGGGGGTTGAACTGGCGGGCTTCGCGCAGGATCTCGCGCAGGATGTCGTAGCAGACGCTGCGCGCGGTCTTCACGCTGCCCTTGCCCTGGCAGGCTTCGCAGGGCTCGCACAGCATGTGGGCCAGCGACTCCCGGGTGCGCTTGCGCGTCATCTCCACCAGGCCCAGTTGTGAGAAGCCGCCCGCCATGGTCTTGACCCGGTCGCGCGAGAGCTGCTTCTTGAACTCGGTCAGCACCGCGTCCTGGTGGCCGGCCTGCACCATGTCGATGAAGTCCACGATGATGATGCCGCCCAGGTTGCGCAGCCGCAGCTGGCGCGCAATGGCCTGCGCCGCCTCCAGGTTGGTCTTGAAGATGGTGTCGTCGAAGTTGCGCGCACCCACGTAGCCACCGGTGTTCACGTCGATGGTGGTGAGCGCCTCGGTCTGGTCCACGATGAGGTAGCCGCCCGACTTCAGATCCACGCGCCGGCCCAGGGCCTTGGCGACTTCTTCGTCGATGGAGTACAGGTCGAAGATGGGGCGCTCGCCCTTGTAGTGCTGCAGCTTGGGAGCAGCAGCGGGCATGAATTCCTGCCCGAAGGCGCGCAGGCGCTGGAATTGCTCCAGCGAATCGAGGCGGATGGTCTGCGTGTGGTCGCCCACCAGGTCGCGCAGCACGCGCTGCAGCAGGTCCAGGTCCTGGTGCAGCAGCGACATGGCGGGCAGCTTGAGCGATGCCTCCTTGATGCGGGCCCAGGTCTTGCGCAGGTAGGCGATGTCTTCGGCCAGTTCTTCATCGGTGGAGTCTTCGCCATTGGTGCGCAGGATGAAGCCGCCGCCACCGCCCGTGGACTTGTCGCCCACCAGCGCCTGCAGGCGCGCGCGCAGCGCATCGCGCTCGGCGCCGGGGATCTTCTGCGATACGCCCACGTGGTCGTCCTGCGGCAGGAACACCAGCAGGCGCCCGGCGATGCTGATCTGCGTGGACAGGCGCGCGCCCTTGGTGCCGATGGGGTCCTTGATGACCTGCACCATGAGGGACTGGCCCTCGAACACCTGCTTTTCGATCGGGATCTGCGGCTCGGTCTTGCGGGCGAATGCTGGTGGCTCGCCGTCAGGCTGGCGGTGCCACACATCGGCCACGTGCAAAAAGGCCGCGCGCTCCAGGCCAATGTCGATGAACGCGGACTGCATGCCCGGGAGCACCCGCGAGACCTTGCCCAGATAGACGTTGCCCACCAGGCCGCGCTCCAGCGTGCGCTCGATGTGCAGTTCCTGCACCGCGCCGTGCTCCACGATGGCCACGCGGGTTTCCTGGGGAGACCAGTTGATCAGGATGTCTTGTTGCATGGCGTTGTCGTTATGTTTGGGTTTTGGTCGCTGCCGGGCTTTGGCTCCGTTCACGCCCCCACCAACACGTCTTTGCCGGTCCGCCGAGCGCTGGTGGCTTTGTGGGGGCCACAGCTGTCGGGCGGGCTCAGGGGCGGGAGATGCGAGGGGGTTTGCCGGGTGCGTCAAAGCGCCACTAGACGGCGAAACCGGCTGCGCGCAGCAGTTGCGCCGTCTCGTACATGGGCAGCCCCATGATGCCCGAATAACTGCCCGCCAGGTGCTCCACATACGCGGCAGCACGTCCCTGGATGCCATAGGCGCCGGCCTTGCCCAGCGGCTCGTCGGTGGCCACGTAGGCGTCGATCTGCGCCGCCGTCATGGGCGCGAAGGTGACGCGCGACACCGACAGCGCCGCAAGCCGCTTGGTGCCCACCTGCAGCGCCACGGCGGTGAGCACGCGGTGCTCGTGCCCTGCCAGCTCGCCCAGCATGCGCGCGGCGTGCGCGGCGTCGTCGGGCTTGCCGTAGATGGTGCGGCCCAGGGCCACGGTGGTGTCGGAGCACAGGATGGGCGCATCGGGCAACTGCCGCCGTGCGCGCCGCGCCACGGCAGCGTCGAGCTTGAGGCCGGTCACGCGCTCGACATAGGCCGTGGGCGCCTCGCCGGGCAGCACGGCCTCGATGGCTTCGGCGTCCTCGGGCTCGTCGCCATCGACATTGGGCAGCAGCAGTTCATGGCGCACACCCAGCTGTTCGAGCAGCTGGCGCCGGCGCGGGCTCTGGGAGGCGAGGTAGAGGAAGTCAGGCATGAACGGATTCGATCAAAAATCGGCCCCAGCGCTGATCCATCAAGCGCTGGCAGCTATCACATCAATAGCAAACGGCAGGAGGGCCATGGTGCGCTCTGGCCTGCTCATTCGCGGTGGTAGGGGTGGCCTGCGTTCACCGACCAGGCACGGTAGAGCTGCTCGATGAGCAGCACGCGCACCATGGCGTGGGGCAAGGTCAGGTCGGACAGGCGGATGCGCTCGTGCGCGCCCTGGCGGAAGGCCGGGTCCAGCCCGTCGGGGCCGCCGATGACCAGCGCCACGTCGTCGCCGCCCAGCTGCCAGCCCTTGAGCCGCTCGGCCAGCGCCTTGGTGGTGAGGTTGGTGCCGCGCTCGTCCAGCGCCACCACGCGCGTGCCGCGCGGAATGGCCGCCTCGATGCGCTCGCGCTCGGCGGCGTAGAGCGTCTCCAGCGTCTTGGAGCCCCGCGGCTCGGTCTTGACGGCCTTGAGCTCCACCTTGAGCTCGGGCGGGAAACGCTTGGCGTAGTCGTCGTAGGCCGTCTGCGCCCAGTCGGGCACGCGCTGGCCCACCGCCACGATCAGCAGTCTCATGCGAATGCGTTACCGAAAAGGGTTGCGCCGCCCGTCAGCTCAGCCGTGCCGCCCGACCGTCAGGCCCGGCCGCCGCTGCGCGATGGCGACTTCTTGGCCGCGGGCTTGGCGCCGGCCTTGGCCGGGGCGCTGGCGGCAGACCGGAGGGCGCCGCGTGCGGGTGCTGCGGCACCCTTGGCGCCGGTCGACTTGGCGGCTGCGGGCTTCTTGGCGCCGCCCGGCTTCACGACCACGGTCTTGATCGGGGTCTTGGGGGCCGATGGCTTCTTGGCGGCTGCGGTGCTGCCCGCCGTCTTGGCGGTGGTCTTGGTTGGGGTGGTCTTGGCCGCTGGCTTGCTGCCGGCGCGGGCCGCGGGCTTGGCCGCGCTGGTCTTGGCGGCCGGCCTTGCCGATGGCTTGGCGGCTGCCGACTTGGCGGGCGCTGCGGGGGCAGCCTTGGCCGCCGTCTTGGCCACGGCCTTCACGGTGGCCTTGCCGGAGCGTGCAGCCACGGTCGGAGCTGCAGCAGCAGCCTTCTTGGCCGGAGCCTTCGCAGCGGCCTTGGCGCCCGACTTGGCGGCCTTCTGGGCCGACTTCTTTTCGGCCAGATCGGCGGCGGCGCTGGACACCGGCTTGGCGGCACCCAGCTTCAGGCGCACGGGGGTTTCGCCCCACAGTTCTTCCAGGCGGTAGTACTGGCGGATGGCGGGCTGCATGATGTGCGCCACGGCCGGGCCGCAGTCCACGATGATCCATTCGCCGTTGTCTTCGCCTTCGATGCGGGGCTTGGAGAAGCCCGCTTCCTTCACCGCGTCGCGCACGCTGGCGGCTAGCGCCTTGGTCTGGCGGTTGGAGGTGCCCGATGCCACGATCACCCGTTCAAACAGCGGCGAGAGATTCTCGGTGTTGAAGACCTGGATGTCTTGCGCCTTGACGTCCTCCAGCCCATCGACGATGGCGCGCTGGAGCTTGGTAACGTCTTTCTTGGCGGCGGATTCCGATTTGGTGGAGGTGGTCATCAGGTGGTGAATAGAGAGGGAATGGAATCAATATAGCGTGCAACGCGGCGTACAGCCAGTGGGGCTGCGCCTTGGGTGTTGCGCCGGTGTCGCGCTGGGGCGCTGCGGCAGTTCGCGGTGTTTTTGGCCTCTGGCGCTTTTGTGAAAAGCGCACACAGCTATTGAAATTATAGCTTTGGTGCCCTTCGGGCCATCTGTGGCAGCATCTTCACGGCGTCAGGCGCCTGCCTGCGCCCCGCTGCCCAGCCAGTCGCGACGCACCAGGAACCGCTGCGCCAGCTGCGCTTCGGCAGAGTCGGCGGCGTCCGAGCGCTGGTACGACCAGGCCACCAGCGGCGGCATCGACAGCAAGATGGACTCGGTGCGCCCGCCGGACTGCAGCCCGAAATGCGTGCCCCGGTCCCAGACCAGGTTGAACTCGACATACCGGCCGCGGCGGTAGAGCTGAAACTCCCGCTCGCGCTCGCCGTAGGGCATGTGCTGGCGCTGCTCGACGATGGGCAGGTAGGCCGACAGGAAGGCGTCGCCCACCGACTGCGTCATGGCCAGGCTTTGCGCGAAGCCCAGCTCGGAGAAGTCGTCGTAGAACACCCCGCCCACGCCGCGCTGCTCGCTGCGGTGCTTGAGGTAGAAGTATTCGTCGCACCACGCTTTGAAGCGCGGGTACTTGTCGTCGCCAAAGGGCGCCAGCGCATCGTGGCAGGTGCGGTGAAAGTGCACCGCGTCGTCCTCGAAGCCGTAGTACGGCGTCAGGTCCATGCCCCCGCCGAACCAGCAGGTCGGCGCCTGGCCCGGGTGGCCGGCGGCGATCATGCGCACGTTCATGTGCACCGTGGGCACATACGGGTTGCGGGGGTGGAACACCAGCGACACGCCCATGGCCTCGAACGGCGCGCCGGCCAGCTCGGGCCGGTGCTGCGTGGCCGACGGCGGCAGCTGGGGGCCGCGCACGTGGCTGAAGCCGCAGCCCGCGCGCTCGAACACGCGGCCGTTTTCCAGGATCTTGGTGATGCCGTCGCCCTGCAGCGGCTCGCCGGGCGCCTTGCGCCAGGCGTCGGCCAGGAAGCGGGCTCCGCCCTGCTCCTGCGCGCCTTCCACGGCCTCCAGCGCAGCGGTGATGCGGGCCTGCAGGCCCTGCAGGTAACCGCGCACCTGCTCCACCGTGTCGACCGTGTTCAGGCTTTGTGCGCCCGCCATCAGCTCTTCAGCGCCCGGAAACCAATGTCGCGGCGGTACTGCGCGCCGTCGAACTGGATGCCGCGCGCCACGTCGTACGCCCGCTGCTGCGCCTGCTTGACGCTGTCGGCCAGCACCGTGACGCACAGCACCCGGCCGCCGGTCACGCTGACCACGCCGTCCTGCAGCTGCGTGCCGGCATGGAACACCACCGCATCGTCAGCGTCCTGCGGCAGGCCGGTGATGGCGTCGCCCTTGCGCGGGTTCTCGGGGTAGCCGTGGGCGGCCATGACCACACCCAACGCGGTGCGGCGGTCCCACTGCAGCTCCATCTGGTCGAGCTTGCCGTCGGCCGCGGCGGCCATCACATCGCTGAAATCGCTTTTGAGGCGCATCAGGATGGGCTGGGTTTCGGGGTCGCCCATGCGGCAGTTGAATTCGAGCGTCTTGGGGTGGCCCTTGGCGTCGATCATGAGGCCCGCATACAAAAAGCCGGTGTACGGGATGCCGTCCTTTTCCATGCCGCGGATGGTGGGCAGGATGATCTCGCGCATGGCGCGGGCGTGCACGTCGGCCGTGACCACGGGCGCGGGCGAATACGCGCCCATGCCGCCGGTGTTGGGGCCTTCGTCGCCGTCTTTCAGGCGCTTGTGGTCCTGGCTGGTGGCCAGCGCCAGCACGTTCTTGCCGTCGCACAGCACGATGAACGAGGCTTCTTCGCCTTCGAGGAACGCCTCGATCACCACGCGCGCCCCGCCCTCGTTGTGCGTCACGCCGTACTTGTTGTCCACCAGCATGAAGTCGACCGCGTCATGGGCTTCCTGCAGCGTCATGGCCACGACCACGCCCTTGCCGGCCGCCAGGCCGTCGGCCTTGATGACGATGGGCGCGCCCAGCCGGTCCACGAAAGCGTGGGCCGCTGCCGGGTCGGTGAAGGTGTCGTAGTCGGCCGTGGGGATGCCATGGCGGCGCATGAAGGCCTTGCTGAAGGCCTTGGAGCTTTCGAGCTGGGCGGCCGCCTGCGTGGGGCCGAAGATCTTGAGGCCGTGCGCGCGGAATTCATCCACCACGCCAGCGGCCAGGGGCGCCTCGGGGCCGACCACCGTGAGGGCGATCTTCTGCTCCTGTGCCCAGACGCGCAGGGCCTGCACGTCGGTGATGGCCACGTTCTCCAGCTTGGCGTTGAGCGCAGTGCCGCCATTGCCAGGCGCGACGAACACCTTGGTGACCTTGGGGGACTGGGCCAGTTTCCAGGCCATTGCGTGTTCACGGCCGCCGCCACCAATCACAAGTACTTTCATAGAACCTTTGTGAACCTCTGGCGCGGCGTTGGGCCACGTACAGGGTTCGGGAAAAACATCTCGATCTCAGTTACTCAACATTCTTTGCGCAGGGCGCCCAGGCCCTCGAAACCGGCGCGGCCCCATCGCCAGCGCACCCGTGGAACTGGCTTCGCCAGGCCACCGGGTGCGTCCCCCTCCCGCGCAGCGAGAGAGGGGGAAGGCGCGCAGCGCCCCAGGGGGAGCTTCACAACGCCGCGTTGTGATAGACCTCTTGAGCGTCGTCCAGATCTTCCAGCACGTCCAGCAGTTTTTGCATGCGCACGGCGTCGTCGCCGGTCAGCTCGATGGTGTTTTCAGCCCGCATCGTCACCTCGGCCAGTTCGGGCGTGAGGCCGGCGGCCTGCAGCGCATCCTTGACGGCTTCGAAGTCGGCGGGGCTGGTCAGCACTTCGACGGCGCCGTCCTCGCCGGTCACCACATCGTCGGCACCGGCCTCCAGCGCCACTTCCATGACCTGGTCCTCGTTCGTGCCGGGTGCAAAGATCAGCTGGCCGCAGTGCTTGAACTGGAACACCACCGAGCCTTCGGTGCCCATGCTGCCGCCGTGCTTGCTGAAGGCGTGGCGCACTTCGGCCACGGTGCGCACGCGGTTGTCCGTCATGGTGTCGATCATGATGGCCACGCCGCCGATGCCGTAGCCTTCGTAGCGGATTTCTTCGTATGTCAGCCCTTCGGCGTTGCCGGTGGCCTTGTCGATGTTGTACTTGATGCGGTCGGCGGGCATGTTGGCCGCCTTGGCCTTGTCCACCGCCAGGCGCAGGCGGGGGTTGGCAGACAGGTCGCCGCCGCCGGAACGGGCAGCCACGGTGATTTCGCGAATGATGCGGGTCCAGATCTTGCCGCGCTTTTCATCCTGCCGCCCCTTGCGGTGCTGGATATTCGCCCATTTGCTGTGTCCTGCCACGAGAAGTCCTTTTGTATTGATTTAATCTAGCCATGCTTGTCGGGCCCGGTGCAGCGGCAAACCGTGTCTTTCGCGCCACGGCGGCGGTGCAAACTCCACCGCCAGCGCCTGCAGAGGCTGGTTTTTGCGCCCCTCAGGCGGCGCCCGATCCACCCGTTTTGCCTCTGTAGCGCCCGGGCCGAACAAGTCATCTGCCGATTTTACTTTTTGCCGACCCCGCCCCCGAGGAAACCCGAAATGGCCGAACCCCTTCTGATCGCCAAGCACGACACCATCGAATGCCACCTGCTGCCCGGCCTGGCCAACCGCCACGGGCTGATCACCGGCGCGACGGGCACCGGCAAGACGGTGACGCTGCAGACGCTGGCCGAAAACTTCTCGCGCATCGGCGTGCCGGTGTTCATGGCCGACGTGAAGGGCGACCTGACCGGCGCAAGCCAGCCCGGCAAGATCGGCGACAAGCTGGCCGCCGTGCTCAAGGAGCGGGGCCTCGATGTGCCCCCGCCCCTGGCCTGCCCCACCACGCTGTGGGACGTGTTCGGCCAGCAGGGCCACCCGGTGCGCGCCACGGTGTCCGACATGGGCCCGCTGCTGCTGGGCCGCATGCTCAACCTGAACGAGACGCAGTTGGGCGTGCTGAACATGGTGTTCAAGATCGCCGACGACAGCGGCATGCTGCTGCTGGACCTGAAAGACCTGCGCGCGATGCTGACCTTCGTGGGCGACAACGCCAAGGAGTTCACCACCGAATACGGCAACGTGAGCGCCGCCAGCGTGGGCGCCATCCAGCGCGGGCTGCTGCAGATCGAGCAGCAGGGCGGCAGCGCGTTCTTCGGCGAGCCCATGCTCAACATCCAGGACTTCATGCAGACCGTCGATGGTCACGGTGTCGTGAACATCCTGGCGGCCGACAAGCTCATGAATTCTCCGCGCCTGTACGCCACCTTCCTGCTGTGGATGCTGTCCGAACTGTTCGAGCAACTGCCCGAGATCGGCGACCCCGACCAGCCCAAGCTGGTGTTCTTCTTCGACGAGGCCCACCTGTTGTTCAACGAGGCGCCCAAGGTGCTCATCGAGCGCATCGAGCTGGTGGTGCGCCTGGTGCGCTCCAAGGGCGTGGGCGTGTACTTCGTCACGCAGAACCCGCTCGACATCCCCGACAGCGTGCTGGCCCAGCTGGGCAACCGCGTGCAGCACGCGCTGCGCGCCTTCACCCCCCGCGACCAGAAGGCCGTCAAAGCCACGGCCACCACCATGCGGCAAAAGCCGGGCCTCAATATCGAGACCGCCATCACCGAGCTGGCCGTGGGCGAGGCGCTGGTGAGTTTTCTGGACGCCAAGGGCCGCCCCAGCGTGACCGAGCGCGTGTTCGTGCTGCCCCCGGGCAGCCAGCTCGGCCCCATCACCCCGCAGCAGCGGCAGGCGCTGATGGCCAACTCGCTGGTGGCCGGCGTGTACGAGACCACGGTGGACCGCGAGTCCGCGTATGAAAAGCTCAAGGGCCGAGCCGACAGCGCCCCCGCGGCACCGGCCGGCACGCCTGCCGCACGCACGGGCGGCGGCACCCCGGTGGGCACGGCAGGCGGGGGCGCCCAGCCGCAGGAAAGCAGCTTTCTCAACGACCTGCTCTTTGGCACCACCGGCCCGCGCGGCGGGCGCAAGGACGGCCTGGTGCAGACCATGGCCAAGTCGGCCGTGCGCACCGTGGGCACGAGTGTCGGCAAGGAGATTCTGCGCGGCGTATTGGGCGGGATCTTCGGCAGCAAGAAGAGGTAGCTCGCCCTCCCGCGCTGCGCTCCTTCCCCCTCTCTCGCTGCGCGGGAGGGGAACTCACCCGGTGGCCTGGCGAAGCCAGTTCCAAGGGCGCACTGGCCTGGGGCGCGCCAGTCATGACGGTCTTGGACAAAGGGATCTCGCTGGGGGCACATCAGGGCAAAAGATAGTGCACTGCAGAGGCCTCTACCGCTTATCCATCAAGCGCCAGAAGCTATCAATTCAATAGCATTCAACATCCACGCCACACCCCCTCAAATTCTTCTCCCGGCGTGCGTGCGGGCATGGCACCATGCGCGCACAAAACAACACACCACAGGAGGATGGGATGGGACGCATCGACAACCTGCTCGTGCGCTGGGGGCCCCGCACAGTGCTGATGGCCAGCGGCATCTGGGTGCTGGTCTTTGTGGGCATGTTCGCCGGGCTGTGGCGCATGCGCTGGACGTGGGCGGCGTATGCGGTCGCCACCGTGGTGCTGACGGCCATCGTCATCCAGTGGACCAATGTGGTGCGCGAGCGCTATGTGCGCGAAGCCGCCCTGCCCCAGTTCTTGAAGCGCAAACTGCGCGAAGCGTATCCCCACCTGAACCAGAAGGACTGCGAGCTGGTCGAGCGCGGGCTGCGCCAGTTCTTCCTGGCCTGCATGCGCAGCAGGAAGCAATTCGTCGCCATGCCGTCCAAGGCGGTGGACGCCATGTGGCACGAGTTCATCCTGCACACCCAGGCCTACAAGACCTGGTGCGAGCGCGCGCTGGGCTTCTTCTTGCACCACACGCCCGCTGAGGCCCTGGGGGCCCGGGCCAAGAACAACGACGGCCTGCGCCGCGCCTGGTACTGGGCGTGCAAGGACGAGGGCATCCACCCCACATACCCCTCGCGCCTGCCGCTGCTGTTCGCGCTGGACGCCAAGCTCGCGATTGCCGGCGGCTTTGCCTACGTGCCCGACTGCCGCGACATCATCCGCAAGAGCGATGCTGGGGGCGATGCCAGCGGCACCTACTGCGGCACGCACTTTGCCAACAGCGGCTACAGCGGTAGCTCGGGTGACTTCGGCGGTGCCGAAAGCTCCAGCAGCTCCGGTAGTTCCAGCAGCAGCGATGGCAGCAGCAGCGACGCAGGTGGCGACGGGGGCAGTTGCGGCGGTGGCTGCGGTGGTGGCGGCGGCGACTGACGCGGCGCGCGCAGGTAACCTCGCCCCCATGCACTCCATCCCGCCGCTGCACCTCATCGCCGCCTTCGACGCGGTGATGCAGTGGCGCAGCTTTCAAAAAGCGGCCGACGCGCTCAGCCTGTCGGCCAGCACCGTGAGCCACCGCGTGCGCGAACTGGAAAAGACCCTGGGCGTGCCCTTGTTCACCCGCAGCACCCGGTCGGTGGCGCCCACGCCCGAAGGCCTGCACCTGCACCAGCAGACCAAGGCCGCGCTGCAGGCCCTGCAGGACACGTTTGCCGGCTACGCGCACCAGCAGCGCAGCGTGGTGCGCATCAGCGCCCTGCCCTCGTTCGCGCGGCTGCGGCTGGTGCCGGCCCTGGCGCAGCTGCAGGCCACCGGGCAGGCGCCCGGCATCGAGATCCAGGCCAGCACCGACCTGGCCGACGTGGACCAGGGCGACGCCGACATCGCCATCCGCTTTGCGCGCGCCCGGCCGCACGCGCACCACTGCGAGAAGCTGCTGGACGACGTGTGGTTCCCGGTGGCGGCGCCGGGCTACCTGCGGCGGCTGGACGTCCCGGCCAGCGAGCCTGCGCTGCGCAAGGGCACGCTGCTCACCCACACCCGGCAACCCTGGCAGCCCTGGCTGGCACAGGCAGGCATCCGCCTGGCGGCGGCGCAGCGCGCCATGACCTTCACCGACACCGCGCTGCTCATCGACGCGGCCCTGGCCGAACAGGGCATTGCGCTGGCGCGG
This sequence comes from Acidovorax sp. NPDC077693, assembly GCF_044542805.1. Classification (NCBI taxonomy): domain Bacteria; kingdom Pseudomonadati; phylum Pseudomonadota; class Betaproteobacteria; order Burkholderiales; family Comamonadaceae; genus Acidovorax; species Acidovorax sp. NPDC077693. Next base: position 13,145 of record NZ_JBITVD010000011.1, read on the forward strand.
CAGTCGCTGGTGCACGACCTGCTGGCGTCCGGCGCGCTGGTGCGGCTGTCGGACGTGGCGCTGCCCGCCGAGCAGTCGTACTACCTGCTCGCGTCCGAGCGCACCGTCATCACGCCGCGCGGCCAGGCCGTGATGGACTGGATCCGGCAATTGGCACGTCAGGGCAACGCGGCGCCACAGCGCCTGTCAACGCAAGCTACCTGTGCCGCAGAAAGATGAGTACGCGGGCCCGTTGCCCAGGTATCACCCCGTCTTCACCATCAACACGATGCCCGCCAGCACACCCGCCATCGCCACGGTCTTGTGACGAATGAAGCGCTCCTGCAGCAGCCAGGCGCTCAGCCCGAACACCATCACCAGGTTGGTCCGCCGCAGCACGGAGATCACCGAGATCATGGCCCCCTCGACCTGCACCGCGGCCAGGTAGATGTACTCGGCCACCACGTACGCCACCGCAATCGCCACCACCGGCCAGACAGCGGGCCACGCCGCACTCCAACCCGGCCACCGCCCTCGCAAGCCACGTCCGCCCAGCCCCGGCAACACAGACGTCACCACCCACGGCAGCAGACACAGCGCCAGCACGCCCCGCTGCACGGCCGACCAGGCCTGCACCGCCGCCAGGTCCAGCCGCAGCTGCGCGACGATGTGCTTGTCGTACAGCGCATTGGCCGACGACAGCAGCGTGGCCGCCACCATGCACAGCACCCAGCCATCGCGGCTGAAGCGGATGCCCTCCTTCTGCCCGATCAGCGAAAACGCCAGGTACGACAGCATGGCCACCGCCAGCCCCGCCCACTGCCACGCGCTCAGGTGCTCGCCCAGCAGCACGATGGCGCCCAGCGCCGTCCACACCGGCCCCGACGCGCGCACCCCGGCCGATATCGACAGCGGCAGCGCCTTGACCGCGTAGTACGACAGCACCCAGGTCGCCACCATCATCAGCGACTTGGGCAGCAGCAGCGCATGCGCCTGCCAGGCCAGCGGCGCAGGGTGCAAGCCCAGCGGGCCCAGCACCTGCGCTGCAGCGCTGCCGCCCGGCACCACGATGAAAGGCAGCCATGCGCAGGCTCCCAGCAGCGACGACGCCACCACCACGGCCAGCACCCCGGTCTCCCGCAGCGCGATCTTGGTCAGAAAGTCATAGGTGCCCAGCACCAGCCCGGCCAGCAAGCCCAGCAGCACCCAGGTGGTCATGCGGCGGCTCCGTGCGCAAGACACCGAAGCTGCTGCATCGGTGCCACAGACAGGACGAGGGCGGGCGCCGCACCGCGGCATTGGAAGCGATTCACACAAGGCCTTTCTTTCAATAAAGAAAAGCCACCGAGGCTAAACACGCTGCCGCTGCGATTGCGGACGTTTGCGCAGCAGTGGCGCGCCACGGCGCAGCAATCGCACCGCAGCCCGGTGCAGCCACACTGCCTCCGCTCTGCTACGCAATCCATAGCGCCCTGCGCACAGAGGGAAAGCGATAGAGCCCCTCTTCATATCCAAGGCGCCCCCCAAGTCACCCACGCGACGACACAGCGCTGCCCGCCGGGTCTACAGTGCCTGCCCATGAACACACCGCCCTTCACCTGCTTTTCGCTCAGCATCGACAGCCACGTTGCCCACCTCGTGCTGAACCGCCCCGAGGCCATGAACACCATGCACCCCACCTTCTGGCGCGAACTGGACGAGGTGCTGGCCCAGCTGAACAAATCAGGCGAGGCCCGGGCGTTGGTCATCAGCAGCACCGGCAAGCACTTCAGTGCGGGCATGGCGCTCGAGACCTTCGGCGGCGCCATCACCATGGACGACCAGAGCCCCGAGGGCCGGGCCGCCATCTTCGACCTGCTCACCGACATGCAGGCCACCTTCAGCCGCATCGAGAGCCTGCGCATCCCCGTCATCATGGCCATCCAGGGCGGCTGCATCGGCGGCGCGGTGGACATGGTCACGGCGGCCTGCGTGCGCTACGCCACGGCCGACGCGTTCTTCTGCATCCAGGAAATCAACATCGGCATGGTGGCCGACGTAGGCACGCTGCAGCGCCTGCCCAAGCTCATCCCGCTGGGCGTGGTCAAGGAGCTGGCCTACACCGGCCGCCGCCTGAGCGCCGCCAAGGCCTTGGGCCACGGGCTGGTCAACGAGGTGTTCGACACCCACGAGGCCACGGTCGCCGCCGCACTGCAGTGCGCGCAGGAGATCGCCACCAAGCCCCCCGTCGCCATCTGGGGCACCAAGCAGGCCGTGAACTACGCCCGCGACCACAGCGTGGAAGACAGCCTGCGCCAGATGGGCTGGCTGCAAGGCGCCATCTGGAGCAACCAGCACGTGCGCGAGTCCGTCACGGCCATGAAGCAAAAGCGTGCGGGCGACTTCCCGACGCTGACGCCGCTGATCCGGTTCAGCGAACAGGGGTAATGGCGCGGGCGGTGGGCAGCCGCTGGGCTGCGGTCGTGGCCGGCTGCTTGCGCCACCTCTGCGGGTCTACAGCTTGGGAGCACTCACCCCACCCGTTCGGGCTGAGCCCGTCGAAGCCAGGGCGCACCCTCCCCCGCCGCGACCAGACCCACTCCCATCCAAACACTATCGAATTCATAGCTACCAGCGTCCACCCATCAAGCGGTAGCAGGCATTTTTAACCCCAAAACCGCCACCAAGGGCTATCATGTGCCGACCCGGGGCAGGCCGCGCCCCGCAGCGAGGACGCCACCATGACCGTGCCCAGCCTACCCCTGCCCACCTACGACGATGTGGCCGCTGCCGCGCAGCGGCTCGCAGGCGTCGCGCACCACACGCCGGTGATGCGCTGCACGGCCATCGACCAGCGCCTGGGCGCCAAGCTGTTCTTCAAGTGCGAGAACCTGCAGCGCACCGGCGCCTTCAAGTTCCGCGGCGCGTACAACGCGCTGGCCCAGTTCAGCGATGCGCAGCGCGAGGGCGGCGTGCTCACCTTCTCGGCGGGCAACCACGCGCAGGCCATCGCACTGTCGGCCCGCCTGCTCGACATGCCCGCCCTCATCGTCATGCCCGAAGACGCTGCCACCTCCAAGATGGCCGCCACGCGCGACTACGGCGCCCAGGTCGTCACCTACAACCGCCACACCGAAGACCGCGAGGCCATCAGCCGCCAGCTCGCGCGCGAGCGCGGCATGACGCTGGTGCCGCCGTTCGACCACCCGCACGTCATCGCGGGCCAGGGCACCGCCGCGCTGGAGCTGCTGCAGGAGGTGCCCGACCTCGACTACCTCTTCGTCTGCCTGGGCGGCGGCGGGCTGCTCTCGGGCAGCCTGCTGGCCGCGCAGGCGCTGGCGCCGCAGTGCAAGGTCATCGGCGTCGAGCCTGCCACGGCCAACGACGCCCAGCAGTCGCTGCGCGCCGGGCACATCGTGACCATTGACCACCCGCAAACCATCGCCGACGGGGCGCAGACACAGTCGCTGGGCGCGCTGACCTTCCCTATCATTCGCGACCATGTCGAAGACATCATCACCGTGAGCGACGCGCAGCTGATCGAAGCGCTGCGTTTCTTCGCCGCGCGCATGAAGCTCACCGTCGAGCCCACTGGCGCCCTCGCCTTCGCGGGCGTGCAGGCCTTCTCCGGCGAGGACGACGGCGCCAAGCTGCTGCACGGCGAGCGCGTGGGCGTCATCGTGAGCGGCGGCAACGTGGACCTGGCGCGGTACTCGCGGTTTCTGGCGGACTGAGCGGGCCGCGCGCCGGGGCCTGTGGCTTTGTACGGCTCTGTACGGCTGTGCACGTCGCTGCAGCTTTGCCATCACACGCCCTGGCCCCCCCGCCGGGGCGCCCCGCCGCTCGGGTTTCCCGGCCCCGCGGCGAATGGAGGTGAAAATACACCCACCGCCATTCATTCAATTCCCAGCACACCCGAGGCCGCGCCATGAGCACCGCTAGCAACAACAATGTCACCGTCATCACCCACCCCCTGGTCCAGCACAAGCTCACGCTCATGCGCCGCAAGGACGCCAGCACCAACAGCTTTCGCCGCCTGCTGGGCGAGCTGTCCACGCTGATGGCCTACGAAGTCACGCGCGACATGCCGCTGCAGGACTTCGAGATCGAAACCCCGCTGGAGACCATGACCGGCAAGGTCATCGACGGCAAGAAGCTGGTGCTGGTGTCCATCCTGCGCGCGGGCAACGGCTTTCTGGACGGCATGCTCAACGTGGTGCCCGGCGCGCGCGTGGGCCACATCGGCCTGTACCGCGACCCGGCCACGCTGCAGCCCGTGGAGTACTACTTCAAAATGCCGTCCGAGATGCAAGAGCGCGACATCATCGTCGTCGACCCCATGCTGGCCACCGGCAACTCGGCCGCCGCGTGTGTGGACCGCCTGAAGAAGCTCAACCCCCGCTCCATCAAGTTCGTCTGCCTGCTGGCCGCCCCCGAAGGCGTGGCCACGCTGCAGAAGGCCCACCCCGACGTGCCGATCTTCACCGCCGCCATCGACCGCGAGCTGAACGACCACGGCTACATCCTGCCGGGCCTGGGCGATGCGGGCGACCGGATCTTTGGCACCAAGTAGGCGCCACGGGCACCCGTAAAAAAGCCTCGCAACAGCGAGGCTTTGTACGTGGCGGAAGACGGCTCAAAGGCGGTCGGGTCAGCAAATAGCGCCAGGCAACTGCTGCATGCACTCGGTTGAAGACGCATTGCTCCTCCCAGGTGCCTTGGCCACAGCCGCTGGGGAGTTGGCGGGCACGCCCGCCAGAGCGGTATCCCCTTTTTGCAGCTGTCTGTCGAACACCAGCGTTTCGCCAAACACCATCTCGATCCACGTGGGGTATGTGTAGGCCGTGCCGCGGTTGTGGTCCACGACAGCGCCGATCACGCCACCCAGGATGATGTTGCCGGCCAGAGCGCCATTGGGACGGGAAACCAGGGACCCGTTGGCGGCGTCCTCGCCGGGCTGCGTGCACACGATCGTCATGTCTTTGGACGAACGGCGCAGGGCCTGCATCGTGCCCGACTTGAAGGTGGTGGAGCCGTAATCGTTGGTGGCCACGCACTCGGCGCCCACCACGACGGTGCCGCCCTTTTGTTTGGTGTCTACGCGCACTCCGTGCGTGGTGTCGTTCATGACCGATGCACACCCTACCAGCGACAGGGCAGCCGCTGCTGCAAGCAAAGCTTTCACAAGAAATCCCTCTTCGTTTTATAGACCCGCTGCTTGCGGGCGGCGAATTGTAACTAGAAGAACACACCCCAAAAGGGTGCCTCGGTCGCATTCGGAACATTACCGACTTTTGGCTCTTGATTCAGCACAACACGTCGTGTGGCGTTGCCTGTCGCACATAAAAGTGCATCGGCACGCACCACGGAAGAGCCCTGCCCATGCGCGCGGCCGCCCGCCCTGTGATGGCTCGCCTGGCAAGCGAACATCGTGCGCTGCGCTACGCCTTGGGGGGGGACCCCGTGGCCGGGCACGGCGCTCCGCCGGTTGCAGGCCACTGCAACGTCGTGCATGCTTATTGCTTGGAGCCAAGTTCACTGCCCTATTGCACCCAACCCAAGAAAGCGTTGCCATGACCACTCGCCGCATCTTCACCGGACGCCTGCTCTGCACCTCCATGGCCCTGTCGGCCGCCCTGGGCCTGGCGCCCTCGCTGGCCGGGGCGCAGGCCAAGCTCAAGGTCGCGGCGATCTACACGGTGCCCTACGAGCAGCAATGGGTGAGCCGCATCCACAAGGCGCTGAAGGCCGCCGAGGCGCGTGGCGAGATCGAATACAAGTCGAGCGAGAACGTCTCCAACGCCGACTACGAGCGCGTGATGCGCGAGTACGCCACCGGCGGCAACCAGCTCATCGTGGGCGAGGCCTTTGCGGTGGAGGCCGCCGCCCGCAAGGTGGCCAAGGACTTCCCCAAGACGTCTTTCCTGCTGGGCTCGTCCGGCAAGCCGCAGGCGCCCAACTTCAGCGTGTTCGACAACTACATCCAGGAGCCCGCCTACCTGTCCGGCATGGTCGCGGGCGGCATGACCAAGACGAACAAGATCGGCATGGTGGGCGGCTTTCCCATCCCCGAGGTGAATCGCCTGATGCACGCCTTCATGGCGGGGGCGAAAGAGACCAATCCCAAGGTCGAGTTCACCGTGAGCTTCATCAACAGCTGGTTCGACCCGCCGAAGGCCAAGGAAGCGACGTTTGCCATGATCGACAAGGGCGCCGACGTGCTCTATGCCGAACGCTTTGGCGTGTCCGACGCGGCCAAGGAAAAGGGCAAGCTCGCCATCGGCAACGTGATCAACACGCAGGACAAGTACCCCGACACCGTGGTGGCGTCGGCCCTGTGGCACATGGAGCCCAGCATCGACCGCGCGCTCAAGCTGGTCAAGGAAGGCAAGTTCACGCCCGAGGACTATGGCCCGTATTCGATGATGAAGCACAAGGGCTCTGAACTCGCGCCGCTGGGCACGTTCGAGAAAAAGGTGCCCGCCGACATCGTGGCCAAGGTCAAGGCGCGCGAGGCCGAGATCCTGGCCGGCAAGTTCACGGTGAAGGTGGACGACAGCCAGCCCAAGTCCACGGCGAAGTAATCGAAGTAATGCCGTCGGCGTTGCGTTGATGGGCGCGGCCAGCGGTGCAGCGCCCGTGACGGTGGTGGACCACCCGCCACCGTCACCCACCGGCCGTGCGCACACCGTTGCCGTCAATGGCGCCGGGCCGCCCTCCACTGCGTTGCCGGCACCGCACCGCACCGCACTTGCGCTAGGCTGCGGCACTTCTGACATCTTCAGGACCTGACCATGCCCTCATCCAGCAGCAGCACCACCACTTCCACCCATCTTCGCAGCACCCTCGCCCGGCACGGGCTGCGCCTGCTGGCGGCGGCCACCCTGGCCGCGGCGGTGGCAGGCTGCAGCACAGCACCCACTCGTTCATCGGGGGCTGCGGTGGTGCAGCTCGATGCCACACCGCGCATCGCCGTCATCTCGGCCTTCGAGCCCGAACTCACCGTGCTGCTGCCCCAGGTGCAGCAAGCCGCCAAGCACCGCATCAACGGTGTGGAGTTCACCACCGGCACCCTGTCGGGCCAGCCCGTGGTGGTGTTCCTGTCGGGCATCAGCATGACCAACGCGGCCATGAACACCCAGCTCGCGCTGGACCGCTTCAACGTCAGCCACATCGTGTTCAGCGGCATCGCGGGCGGCGTGAACCCGGGCCTGCACATCGGCGACGTGACAGTGCCTGCCCAGTGGGGCCAGTACATGGAATGGCTCATGGCCCGCGAGGACAAACCCGGCCAGTACAGCGCCCCGGCCTGGATGAAAAGCGAGCTGACCCTGCCCGCCTTCGGCATGATGCACCCCCGCCCGGTGGAGGTGCGCAGCGCCGCACAACCCTCCCTGACCAAGCAGTTCTGGTTTGCCGCCGACGCCCGCATGCTGGCCGTGGCGCGCAGCCTGGGCACCAGCGTCGCGCTGGACCATTGCCACGCCGACAAGTGCCTCAAGGAGCGCCCCCGCATGGTGATCGGCGGCAACGGCGTCTCGGGCCAGGCCTTTGTGGACAACAAGGCGTTCCGCGAATACGCGTTCAAGACCTTCGATGCGAACGTGCTCGACATGGAAACCGCCGCCACCGCCATGGTCGCGCACAGCAACGGCGTGCCCTACATCGCCTTCCGCTCACTGAGCGACCTGGCCGGCGGGGGCGATGGCGAGAACGAGATGGACACCTTCATGCACCTGGCCGCGGCCAACTCGGCCAAGGTGCTGCAGGCGTTTCTGGCCAGCTGGAAGTAGCGGGCTGATGAACCAGGGCCCAGCACTGCGAATGCATGAAGGCGGGCGTTTGCCTGCGCCTCGACCAGTGCACTGCGGCCCGCCCATTCACGCATTGCCGGTTGGGGTGCTACTTCAACGGATTCACCGGCTCCAGGCCCTGCAGAGCCTTGTCTGCACGGCACGCGCTGAGCGGCCGGGAGCGCGACCGGGCGATGGTCAGCACGGCCTGGCTGTCGGCATCGAATCGCCCCGTCAGGCACGCGCAGCCGTACCCGTAGCTGCCGACACCGGTACGGACCCAGTGCTTGCCCGCGAAGGTGGGCCAATCACCCTGTGCCTGGTGCCCACCCTGCTGCGCCACGGACCAGCTGCCGCCCGCGTCCAGCAGGTCCGCATTGCCGGGCGATGGGTTGTCGAACCAGCCGCACCGCGTGGACGCAGCCGGTGGCGCCGTGGCGGACTCATTGCCGCCTGCCGCGGCTGCAGCCAACGGCACGGCCAACCCGCACAGCAACACAAGGCAGCGCACAGCGGTCAGGGAGTGAAGGTGTGCAATCATCATTGCGGCGCAGTGTGGCACAGCGCCAGCGGCCCATCGCAGCACACTGTTCACGCCCGCCCGGGCCCCTGAATCCGCAGCCTCCATCGCACCCCACCATGCCCGACGCCGTCCTGCACCTGAAGAACATCACCAAGCGCTTTGGCAAGCTGGTTGCCAACGACGGCATCAGCCTGACCCTGCAGCGCGGTGAGGTGCTGGCGCTGCTGGGCGAGAACGGGGCGGGCAAGTCCACGCTGATGTCCATCCTGTTCGGGCACTACGTGGCAGACGAAGGGCATATCGAAGTGTTCGGCAAGCCCTTGCCGCCGGGCCAGCCCCGCGCGTCGCTCGGTGCGGGCATCGGCATGGTGCACCAGCACTTCACGCTGGCCGACAACCTCACGGTGCTGGACAACGTGCTGCTGGGCACCGAACCGCTGTGGCAACCGTTCTCGCGGCGCACGGCGGCGCGGGCCAGGCTGCTGGCGGTGTCGCAGCAGTTCGGGCTGCCGGTGCAGCCCGATGCGCGGGTGGGCAGCCTGTCGGTGGGCGAGCGGCAGCGGGTGGAGATCTTGAAGGCGCTGTACCGCGGCGCGCGCATCCTGATCCTGGACGAGCCCACCGCCGTGCTCACGCCGCAGGAGAGCGAGGCGTTGTTCGACACGCTGGCCCAGATGGTGGCTCAGGGCCTGTCGATCATTTTCATCAGCCACAAGCTCGCCGAGGTGCTGCGCGTGTCGCACCGCGTGGCCGTGCTGCGCCAGGGGCGGCTGGTGGCCGAGGCGCCAGCGCAAGGCACCACGCAGGGCCAGCTTGCGCAATGGATGGTGGGGCATGCCGTGGAGGCCGCCGAACGCCGCCCCGCGCGCCAGGTGGGCGCACCGGTGTGCGTGCTCGACCACGTCAGCACCGCCCCCACCGGGCGCGACCGGCTGCGGGACGTGTCGCTCACCTTGCATGCGGGCGAGATCGTCGCCATTGCCGGCGTGTCGGGCAACGGGCAGGTGGCGCTGGCCGATGTGCTGTGCGGCGTGCGCGCCGCTGTGTCGGGCCATGCCACGCTGCTGGGCGCACCGTTGCGCGCACAGCCCGCGTGGCTGGTGGAACAGGGCGTGGCCCGCATCCCGGAAGACCGGCACGCGGTGGGCGTGGTGGGCGACTTGCCGGTGTGGGAGAACGCGGTGTCCGAGCGCCTGCGCAGCCGCTGGTTCGCGCAGCCCTGGTTCAAGGGCCTGTGGGTCAAGCGCGGTGCAGCGCGCGCGCATGCCGAGCACCTGGCCCGCAACTTCGACGTGCGCGGTGGCGGGCCGGATGCCCCTGCCCGGGCGCTGTCGGGCGGCAACATGCAAAAGCTCATCCTGGGCCGCGCCCTGCTGCCGCCGCAGGATGCCGCCGGCACCGCCGCCGCCCCGCGCCTCATCGTCGCGCACCAGCCGACCTGGGGGCTGGACATCGGCGCGGTGATGTTGGTGCAGCAGCAGCTCATCAACGCGCGCGACGGCGGCGCAGCCGTGCTGCTGATCTCGGACGACCTGGATGAAGTGCTGGCGCTGGGGGACCGCGTGGCGGTGATGCACGAAGGGCACCTGGGCGACGCGCTGCCTGCCGAGGGCTGGACGCGCGAGGCCATCGGCCTGGCGATGGCGGGGGTGATATGAAGCTCCCCCTGCGTCGCTTCGCGCCTCGGTGCCGGCGCCCGAGGCGCCGGCTCTTCGAGGCCGTCCAAGCCTGCGCAGGCGGGCTTGGAGCCGCGGCCCTCAGCCCCTCTCCTTCGGGAGGGGGACGCACCCGGTGGCCTGGCGAAGCCAGTTCCACGGGTGCACGGGCGTGGGCCGCGCCCGTTTCGCATGCAAGAGACAACGGACAACGATGAGACTCGAAAAACGCAACCACACCTCCCCCGCGGCCTACGTGCTGGCGCCGCTGGGCGCCGTGGTGTTCACCCTGCTCATCAGCGCGCTGCTCGTGCTGTGGGCCGGCGCGCCGGTGGGGCAGACCTATGCGCTGCTGCTGCAGGGCGCCTTCGGCTCGGTGTTTGCGCTGACCGAGACGCTCACCCGCGCCACGCCGCTGATCCTGACCGGGCTGGCAGCCGCCGTGGCCTTTCGGGCGCGGTTGTTCAACATCGGTGCCGAGGGGCAGTTGTACGCGGGCGCGCTGGCCGCCGTGGCCGTGGGCGGGATGCACGGCGGCACGGGGCTGGAATGGTCGCCCTGGCTGCTCTTTCCGCTGATGATGCTGGCGGCGGCGATGGCGGGGGCGCTGTTGTTGCTGGGCCCGGCACTGATGAAGGCGCGGCTGGGGGTGGACGAGGTGGTCACCACGCTGCTGCTCAACTTCATCATGCTGCTCTTGGTGTCGGCACTGCTCGACGGCCCGATGAAGGACCCGCTCTCGATGGGCTGGCCGCAGAGCGTGGCGCTGCAGAGCGAATTGGAGCTGTCGCGCCTGGTGCCGCAGACGCGGCTGCACACGGGGCTGCTGTGGGCCGTGTCGCTGGCGGTGATGCTGTGGGCGCTGCTGGCGCGCACGGTGCCGGGGTTCGACATCCGCGCGGCAGGTGCCAATGCGCGGGCGGCGGCGTTTGCGGGCGTGCCCATCACGCGCACCGTGGTGCTGGTGGCGCTGCTGTCGGGAGGCCTGGCGGGGCTGGCGGGGGCCATCGAGGTGGCGGGCCGCACCGGCTATGTGACGCTCGACATGTCGCCGGGCTACGGGTACAGCGGCATCGTGATCGCGATGCTGGCAGGGCTGCACCCGCTGGGCGTGGTGGCGGCGGGCGTGTTCGTGGCGGGCGTGCTGGTGGGGGCCGACAGCATGAGCCGCGCGGTGGGCGTGCCGACCTACATTGCGGACGTGATCGTGGCCACGTCGCTGATCGCGGTGCTGGTGGCAGGGCTGCTCACGCAGTACCGGGTGCGCTGGAAGTGAACCCGCCATGCACTCAAAATTCAAACAAAAAATGCCCCTACCGCTTGTCTATCAAGCGCTAGCAGCTATTAATTTGATAGTGACAGCCTGGAGCGCCGCCGCATGACCGAGTTGCTCGATATCCTCGCCAACCCGGCCTTCTGGATCGCCACCCTGCGCGTGGCGACGCCGCTCATCCTGGGCACGCTGGGGGTGCTGCTGTGCGAGCGCGCTGGCGTGCTGAACCTGGGCATCGAGGGGATCATGGTGGCGGGGGCCTTCACGGGCTGGCTCACCGTGTATGCCGGGCACGGCCTGTGGACGGGGGTGATGGTGGCGGCGCTCACGGGTGCGGTGTTCGGGCTGCTGCATGCGTGGCTGACGGTGGGCCTTGCGCTGTCGCAGCATGTGTCGGGCCTCGGCATCACGCTGCTGGCCACGGCGCTGTCGTACTACGGGTACCGGGTGAGCTTCCCGAAGGTCAACACGCCGCCCACCATCGAGCCCTTTGCGCCGATGGAGTGGCTGGGCATACCCATTTTGTCGGCGCAAACGCCGCTCACGCTGCTGGCGCTGGTGCTGGTGCCGCTGCTGGCCTGGGTGTTGATGCGCACCCCGCTGGGCCTGGCGGTGCGCATGGTGGGCGAGAACCCGCAGGCGGCCGAGGGCCAGGGCATTCCGGTGGCGGCCACGCGCACCGGGGCCATCGTGGCGGGGTCCGCGCTGATGGGCGTGGCGGGTGCCTTCCTCACGCTGTCGGCGTTCAACGCGTTTTTCTTCAACATGGTGAACGGGCGCGGCTGGATCTGCGTGGCGCTGGTGGTGTTCGCCTCGTGGCGGCCGGGCAAGGCGTTGCTGGGTGCCTTGCTCTTTGCCTTCTGCGATGCGCTGCAGTTGCGGCTGCAGCAGGCGGGCGATGCGTGGCTGCCCTACCAGGTCTATCTGATGCTGCCTTACGGGCTGTCCATCCTGGCGCTGGTGCTGGTGGCGCGCAAGGCCGCGTATCCTCAGGCACTGATGAAGCCCTACCGCAAAGGAGAGCGTTGAATGCCCACGTTGCAAACCCTGCTCATGTTCGCCGCCGCCTCGCTGGCGCTGGCCGTGATCCCCGGCCCCACCATGCTGCTGGCGCTGGCCAACGGCATGGCCGGCGGCATGCGCCGTGCGGCCTGGGGCATGGCGGGCGCGGGGCTGGGTGCAGGCATTCTGATCGCCGTGGTGGCAGTGGGCCTCGGTTCGCTGCTCAGTGCATCGGCCACGCTGTTCAACGCGGTGCGCATTGCCGGTGTGCTGTACCTGCTGTGGCTGGCCGTGCAGCTGTGGCGCAGCCCGCCGGTGGATGTGCAGACCGCCGTGGCCCAGGTGCCAGGCCAGCAGACCGTGGGGCGGGCAGCGTTTGCGCGCAGCCTGGGCGTGGCGCTGTCCAACCCCAAGACGCTGCTGTTCTTTGCGGCCTTTTTGCCGCAGTTCGTGGACCCGGCGCAGCCACAGGCCCTGCAGTACGCGGTGCTGGGCGCGATCTTTGTAGGGCTCGACACGCTGGTCATGGTGGCTTACGCCGCTGCAGGCTGGCAGGCCGTGCGGTGGCTGTCGCAGCGCGGGCTGCGCTGGCTCAACCGCAGCTGCGCGGTCGGCATGGGGGTGCTGGCGGCCTTGCTGGCAGGCTACCGGCGCCACGGCGCCTGAACCGTGGCGGACACCGTCGTCGCCATGCCGCGCCGCAGCCCGCTGGCCGCGGCCATCGCCGGCACCACCCTGGGCATGGCGCTGGGCGGGCTGGGCCTGTGGGCGCTGCTGCACCGGCCTGCCACGCCGCCGCCCCCGCCTGCCCTGCTGGCGCTGGAGGACATGGGCCACCTGGTCTCGGTCAAGGTGCGGTATGCCAACGTCATCGAGTTCACGCAGCAGATCACGCAGGGCATTCCGTGGACGCAGTGGGAGTTGAAGCTGGGCGGCACGCAGGTGCTGCTGGTGGCCCGCGGCGACTGCCTGGTGGGCGCCGACATGCGCCAGGCGCGGTATGAAGCGGTGGACGCTGCAGCCCGCACCGCCGTGCTGCGGCTGCCTGCGCCTGCCACGCTGTCTGCCCGGGTGAACCACGGCCCGCGCGACCAGGGCGGCTCGTACTTCTACGCGGTGCAGGGCACGGGCATCGAGCCGCTGATCCCGGGCTCGGCCAACCGCACGCAGGCCATCGACACAGCCCTGCAGCGCGCGCAGCAGGATGTGGAGCGCACCTGCCAGGCCGCCAGCACCAAAGCCACGGCCAAGGAGAATGCCGAGGCGGTGCTCAAGCCCTTGTTCTCCGCCACGGGCTGGACGGTGCAGGTGCGTTGGCAGCCTTGAGTGAGCCTTGACCCAAACCCTGTGCCATCGCCTCTGCGACAACCCTTCGATACCATGCAAAACCTCTTTCGGCCCGCACTGTGGACCATGGCCTTGATGCTTGCAGCCGCAGGCAACGCCCACGCACTGGGCATGGACATTCCCTATGGCGTCTTTGCTGCAGAGCCCGATGTGGACTGGGTGCAGGCCTGCGGCGAATGGCCCGCCCCGCCCGGCAAGGACGACAGCCGCCGGGGCATGTACCGCATCGTGCATGCCACGCGGTACGCCCAGTCGTTCCTGTACATCCAGTGGCTGCGCCGTGACGACAACGACACCGCGCACGAGGTGAAGACGGTGGGCGTGGCCGCGCTGAACAACGACCACGCCTCCATTTCGCTCAGCCAGATGCGCTGTCAGGCCACGCCGCAGGGCATCCGCTTCACCGCGCGGGCCGAGTCGGGCCATGACGACAGTGTGTTTCGCATCACCATCGATGCAGGCCACCGGCCCGGCGCGCTGCGCTACCGCACCACGCCCTTGCGCTGACGGCGCCATCCCGCCATGGATCTTTTGCAGCCGCCGCCCGCCCCGCCTGCCGCAGAGCTGCTGCCGGACAGCCTGCTGGCCCGCTGGCAGCAAAGCACCACCGAGCCCGGCGCCACGGTGGTGCTGCCCGATGGCTGCTGCGACCTGATCCTGCATGTGGATGCGGCGGGCCGCCCTGCCTGGCAGGTATCGCCGCTGGCCGATGCCGCAGTCACCGTGCCCGGGGCCGCCCACGAGTTCTGGCGCGGCTACCGGCTGCGGCCGGGCACGGTGGTGCAGGCCCCGGCGCTGATCCGCGCTGCGCAGGCCATCTGGTCGCAGGCTGCGCGCAGGGCCTTATGGAGCAGTCAGCAAGTGCACATCGACGCCACCGTGGAGCAGCAGTTGCTCGACGCCATCGACACGCACACGCACCTGGAGGCGCGCGTGCAGGAAGCCCTGCACACCCTGGCCCACACCGCCACCGTGGCGGCTGCGGCCCGGTCCCTGGGGGTGTCGGAGCGCAGCCTGGAACGCCTCACCCGTGCCGCGACCCAGCAACCGCCCAGCTACTGGCGCGCCCTGGCCCGGGTGCGCCGCGCGGCGCAGGCGCTGGGCGGCGGCGAGACGCTGGCCGGCATTGCGGCCGACCATGGCTATGCGGACCAGGCCCACCTCAGCCGCGACTGCCTGCGCTGGCTGGGGCAGTCGCCGTCAGCGCTGCGCCGCTCGCCCGGTCTGCTGGCCACGGTGGCGCAGGCGGGCTATGGCTGAGTGCGCTTGCTGCGCATCGGCAGCGCGCGTTGAGTCTTCAGCCACCACGCGCAGGTTCAGCCCGCGGTGGCGGGCGGCGGCGCCACGGGCGTGCACAGCTCCACCAGCGCATCGTTGATGTCGGCCACGTAGGCCACCGTCTGGCCCCAGGGCATTTGCTCGGGCGCCTGCACCAGGCGCGCACCGGCGGCCACGGCGCGCTGCACGGCGGCAGCGACATCGGCGGTGGTGAAAGCGATCTCGAAGCTGGGGGCCCGGGCGGTGGCGCGCTGCGGGTTCTTGCCCAGCTCGGTCATCAGGCGCAATGACGAGAACGCCAGCGCAGTCGCACCGGTGTCCAGCTCGCCATAGTCGCCAGCCTCGTGCACGAACCGGCGCGTGAGGCCGAACGCGGCTTCGTAGAAGGCAATGGTCTGGGGAACGTCTTCGACGTAGAGGATGGTGTAGCCGAATTGCATGGGGGGCCCTTCTTCAGATTCAGGAAAAGCGTGGAGCATAGGCGTGGGGCGGCCAGGCGTCTTGAAGAAATCCGACACACGCAGGCAAGCCCCGAACACAGCCGCGGACTGCGGCCTGTGCGTGGCATGAATGCTGCTGGCCCCACAGCACCGCGCGAGCGCTCTACACTGCACTACACACCCGTGGACAGCGCTTCATGACGGTGCCCCCAGCTCTTTAGCCCACCCTGCCCTCCCAGCACTGCCTCACACCATGCTCGACCTGCTCGTTACCCACGCCACCTTGCCCGACGGCCGGTCCGATGTCTCCATCGCGGTGCAGGACGGGCGCATCACCGAAGTGACCGAGGGCCTGCAAGCCCCCGCCCACGAGACCGTGGACGCGGGCGGCCTGCTGGTCAGCCCGCCGTTCGTGGACGCGCATTTCCACATGGACTCCACGCTGAGCTACGGCCAGCCGCGCGTGAACCAGAGCGGCACCCTGCTCGAAGGCATCGCCCTGTGGGGCGAGCTCAAGCCGCAGCTCACGCACGATGCCATCGTGCAGCGCGCCTTGCAGTACTGCGACTGGGCCGTGGCGCACGGCCTGCTGGCCATCCGATCGCATGTGGACACCAGCGACCCGAGCCTGCTGCCGGTGCAGGCCCTGCTCGACGTGAAGCAGCGCGTGGCGCCGTACCTGGACCTGCAGCTGGTGGCGTTTCCGCAGGACGGCGTGCTGCGCTCGCCCGGCGGCCTCGACAACCTGACCCGCGCCCTGGACCTGGGCGTGGACGTGGTGGGCGGCATTCCGCACTTCGAGCGCACCATGGCCCAGGGCGCCGAAAGCGTGAAGATCCTGTGCGAACTGGCGGCCAGGCGGGGCAAGCGGGTGGACATGCACTGCGACGAATCGGACGACCCGCTGTCGCGCCATGTGGAAACCCTGGCGCACGAGACGCACCGCCTGGGCCTGCACGGTCGCGTGGCAGGCTCGCACCTCACGTCGATGCACAGCATGGACAACTACTACGTGAGCAAGCTCATCCCGCTGATGGCCGAGGCGCAACTGGGCGTGGTGGCCAACCCGCTCATCAACATCACGCTGCAGGGCCGCCACGACACCTACCCCAAGCGCCGCGGCATGACCCGCGTGCCCGAGCTGATGGCCGCAGGCCTCACGGTGGCCTTCGGCCACGACTGCGTGATGGACCCGTGGTACGGCGGCGGCAGCGCCGACATGCTGGAGGCCGCGCACATGGGCCTGCACGTGGCGCAGATGACCAGCCAGGCCGCCATGCTCCAGTGCTTCGACGCAGTGACGGTCAACCCCGCCAGGCTGCTGGGCCTGGAGGGCTACGGCCTGCAGGCGGGCTGCCATGCCGACTTCGTGCTGCTGCACGCACGCAATCCGGTCGAGGCCATCCGCCTGCGCGCCACGCGGCTGGCGGTGTACCGCCGGGGCAGGAAAGTCGCCAGCAGCCCGGCGCCCGTGGCCATGCTCGACCTGCCAGGGCGGCCGGGCAACGTGGCTTTCCTGGCGGGATGAGCTATCCGCTGAAAGCAGCACGGTGGCCTAAGCGGCCTAAACCGGCGATGTGGGCGGAGTCGCTGCCGGCACCGGATACCCCACGATGTCTTCCAACGCCGGGTATCCGCTGATGGCATGCGACGCGAGCCGCCCGCCCATGGTGGCACCCTCGGCACTGCCCACGTTCAGGCCGGTGTAGATCCAGTCGCCCGCCAGCACCAGATTGCTGAAACCGGACTCCCAAGCCTTGAGCCGTGCGGCCGTGCTGCCCGGCGGGCTGATCACGTAACGCTCGGACGGGTCGATGTTGGCGCGCCAGAACTGCTGATCGAACCGCTGCACGCCCTGCCCTGCATTGGCCGGGTCATGGTCCTGCAGCAGGCTGAAATCCATGCCGGTCGGGTCGCCCGGTGGCGAGACCACATTGGTGGTGGACTTGGGCAGCAGCGGTCCCATGCACACCTGCAGGTACTGAATGCACTGCGCCTTGACCCGCGCATGGGCCCGCGCCGGGTAGTCCGTGTCGGTGAGCGGCGGCGGTGGCTCATAGTCGGCCATGGCACCCGAGAAGTACCACAGGGACTTGGGCGTCTGGCTGGCCGGCCACGACTCCCACGGCAGCAGATGGGTGAAGTCCACCTGGCCGTCCAGCGGGTTCATGTAGGTGGCGCCGATCACCGTGTCCGTGGGGTTCTTCAGGGGAATGTCCCAGCCCAGGTCGGTGGTACTGCGGTTGAGCCACACCTGCATGGTTTGCGTCTGTACGGTGGGCACTTTCTCGACCATGGCGCGCCACGCGGGGCGCGCGGCCAGCAGCTCTTTGCACAGGTAAGGCACGGCACCCACCGCAATGGCGAGCACCACCTGGTCGAAGTCTTCGCCGGCCTTCAGGGTCTTCTGGGCCACGTTTTTCCAGGGCGTCCAGTACGACTCCAGGTCGATGTTCTGCTCGCGCAGCGCATCGCCTTGCACCAGTTGGTCATAGCCTGGGCCGGCTGGCCACGAGGGCAGGCCCTCGACCGGCACCAGCGGCTCGTAAGGAGCCTGCGGATTGACCAGCGTGGCCTGCACGCCCAGTTGCACGGCGGCCACCGACTCGCCGTCGGCCGACAGCGCGAGGTTCTCGACCTTGTGGAAAAACTCGAACTGCACGCCGCGCTGGCGCAGCACCAGGTACAGCGGCGCGATCACGGTCTCGCCCGTGCCCGCGGCAAACAGCCAGGCGAACGCGCCCATGTACGCATAGCTGCGCAGCGACCAGTGCAGATACGCACCTGCCGCCATGCTGGCCGTGCGGGCCGTGTCGCCCTGCGGGTATTGGTAGGACAGGTTGACGGTATTGAGCGCGAGCGGCGACGACACCGTCATGACCGACGCGCCGTGGCGGGTCAGCCAGTCGCTGAAATTCTCGTTGTCGATCACATCGAAGCCCCGCTCGATGATGCGGTCGGCCAAGACGCCGCGCACGATGGCCATCAGGTATTCGAGCAGGATGTACAGGCGCCGCAGGTCGTCATTGCCCTCGATCAACGCCTTCAGCCGGGCGTTCAGCCAGCTCCACACTTCGTCGAGCACGGGGTGGTTCTCCGCCAGCTCGGCGTTCTCATCCAGCATGGCAGCCTGCACGCGCCGCAGCAGGTCCTGCCCGGCGCGCAATTCCAGTTGGTGGATCTCGCTCAGGCCCGGCACGGCCTGGGGGTCGATCAGGCCCTGCGCAGTCTCGGCCAGGCCGCCGATCCAATGCCGGATGGTCTGCAGGGAGGAGGCATCGTCCGGAGTGAGCGAGTTGGTCGGCACGGTCATGGGCCAGCGCTTGAAGCCGCCGTTCTCGAACTCCCACATCAGCACGAAACTCTCAGGCAGGAACGCCTGCTCGAACGTGGCGAGCTTGGCGTCGGCCGGGCGGCCCAGCGCCTTGTAGCAGTCGGCCATGAGGGGCAGCGCGTTGTAGTAGCTGCCCAGAAACCCGTGGATGCCGTGCTCTTCGATGCGGTTGTTGGGCCCGCGCCGGGTCGCACATTTGCCGCCCAGCCGCCAGCCCATCTGGTACACGGTGATCTCGTATTTTTGCTGCCAGCCCGACTGGCTGGTCAGCTCGTAGGCAGCCGTCAGCGCGGCCAGGCCGCCTCCGAGGATGGCGATCTTCTGGGGTGCATTCGTTTCAGGCATGGTTTCCCTCTCCAGTGAATTTCAGGCGGCTTGTCGTGGATGAATGAATGACTAAAAACTAAAAACTAAGGACTGGCAACTCGCAAATAACGGATGACGCATGACGGATGGCGCATGACGGCCGACGGCCAAGCCCATGGACGCGTGGCTGTGCGGGGTCACTCGCTCCAGCCCGCCTGGCGCAGGCAGTGCGTGTACTCGTTGAGATGCGCCTCGGCTGCGAAGGGGTGTCCGGCCTTTAAGGCCTGCATGGTGTAGGGCCCGAATTTCTGGGCCTGCCGCAGGGTTTGCTGGCCATCTTCGACATGGCCGGCGGCTACCTGGCATGCCGCCAGGAGGTAGTGGTTGAAGAACCAGTCCGGCCGCTTGGACAGCGCCTGCAAGGCAAACTTCAGCGCGGCCTCATGGTCGCGCTCGATGAAGCTTGCCAGGGCTCGCGTGCGCAGCCACAGGCTCAGGTGCGGATCGAGCGGACTGGCCTCGCAGGCCTGCAGCACGTAGCTTGCAGCCTCCTGGGTGCGTCCACAAAACGCCAGCAGGCGCCCCAGTTCGCCGGCAGCAGCGGCCAGTTGCGGGTAGATGGACAGCGCATGTTCCTGCTCGGAGATCGCCTGCGGAAAATTGCGCGAGAACGACAGCACCGTGCCCAGCGTGAAATGCGCGAAGGCGTCGTTGTCGTCGTGGCTGACGGCCAGCAGGGCGTGCCGGTTGGCCTCGGCGATGTCCATGCGGGGAGACTCCGACCAGCCTGCCCATACCCGCGACATCAAGATGAAAGCGAGCATGGCCAGGGTCGGCGGATCGTCGGGTTTGGCCTGCAGCGCCTTTTTCGCAAAGTGCTCTGCCTTGTCCATGTGTTCCCGGGTGGTGCGCCAGAAATGCCAGCGTGCACGCATCAACAGCTCCCAATGCTCGCGGTCACGGGGTGTGGACTGGCTGCTGGCCCACTCTTCGCGCCGCAGGTAGGCGGGCTCGATGGCGCTCACGATGGCGGCCGATATTTCGTCCTGCACCTGAAAGAGGTCGTCCGCCGGCCTGTCGAAGCTCTGCGCCCAGATGGTTTCATTGCGCGGCCCATCGATGAGCTCTGCGGTGATCCGCAGGCGTTTGCCGGTCCAACGGATAAAACCGGAGACGAGATACCGGACCCCCAACTCGCGGCTGATGGTGCCGCTCGCAGGCAGTGGGTGCCGGTAGCTCACCGACGAGTTGCGGGCTATCACGTACAACCATCGCGACCGGGAGAGCCGGTTGATGATGTCCTCGGCCATTCCATCGGCCAGATACCCGTCGTCGGACATTCCCGCGGCGACGCCGAAAGGAAGCACTGCCACCGAACGGGACGCACTGGACACCACGGACGGCAGAAGCTCCGAGGCGCTGCCGTCCACCACCACCGGCGCAACGTGCGCCACGAACCTGTAACCCTGCCCGGGGATCGTCACGATCACCTCGGAGCCCAGCAGCTTGCGCAGTGAGGACACGTGCACCTGCAGGTTGTTTTCCTCCACCACCACGCCCGGCCATACCAGGCTGAACAACTCCGATTTGGTCACCAGTCCGCCGGCCTTGTGCACCAGGGCGCACAGCACATCGAAAGCGCGCGCTCCCAGCAAGACGGGCTTCCCGTAGGAAAGCAACTGTCGCTCGTGAACCCTCAGCGTGAAGTGGGAAAACGTGAATTCCATGGTCTTGGCCTCTGTTTCTCATCACCTGTGCAATGCACCCCTCAGGTGGCCCGGCGGACTCTACATCAAGAATTTTTTAAGGACTATTAAGTTTTTGCCAGCTTGCCTTAAGGCCAATATGGCCACGCACGACAGAGAATTCCTTCACTCATGAAGCGCAAAAAAGAAAACATTATAAATATTATTAAATCGATATTTAAAATTAATCAAAAGCATCATGAGAAAATGCCGGACCAAGTCATTTCCGACGCCGGCATTAATTTCAGAAAATCCCATTTCCAAGGAAAAGCCATGTCTGACTGCAATTGCAACCAAAACAATGCCAATGACAACTCTGCCCAAGTGCCCAACTTTGCGGAAGCCGGTTTCGCCGAAGGCAACAGCCACGCACAGGCCTTGCAGGCCAATGCTGGCGTAGCTGCGCAACTGGAAGGCGTCCATGCGCTGAAGCTTTCCGTCTGCGTTGGCGCAAGTTACAACGCGTCCACCAACAAGATCTGCTTCACCATTCCGATCTATGGCAATTACTGCGTGACCTCCCCAGTGCATATTCCAGTAGGCGGTCAGATCAAGGTGTGCGCCCAAACCTGCGGCAGCTTCATTCCCACCGGCCTGAAGGCCACGATCTACCTGAACGGTAGCGTCATCGCCAATGTCACCCTCTTCGGCGCTTGCTGATCTATAAAATTTGATAGGCCTGAAGAAATAAAACAAATTTGCCCATCAAAAATTCATATTTATTACATTGAATACCGAGCATTCTATCAATCAAATACCTCCTCGGATTTCATGAATGTAATGGCCTGTTTCGCGAATGGGCGATGAATTCAAGCTACGCACTGAGCAATGCTCAATTGAAGCGATCGGCAACTGTAAAACAAGCTGCCGATTTTTATTTTTAAATTTCACAAATCGAAGGAATTCAAAATGACTGTCATTGCCGCAGGAACCTCGCTGCCAAAACCCGAATCCGGCCAATCCCATCGGTCCGGACCGAACTTTACGCTCATCAGCGATGACGGTGGACCCATTACCTTGTCATTGCCCTCTGGCATCGTGTTTGACATCAAACAAGACATTTCGCTCAAGGAAGACCCAACGCCTGTCAAAGACGCGACAAATGGAACCGTTGTCCCCGGCGGAAAGCTCACCACGGGGAAAAATTACTATATAGCCAATCCTCGGAACGCAACTTCGAACTTTAGCGTTACGCTGAATCAAGCATAGATTTAATTTGCGGGCGGGGGGAAATTCAATCAACTCGGAAATGCACATGCCTTCTGTGGAAACGAGCATCAACTTATTGATCGTCAATCGACTATCGGTATCGCTCACATTTGACAATCCGACATCTACCATTGGATCATCCCCCACTCCATCCGCCCCGTCGGTAGCACCTAATGGGGCGATAAACATAAGCGCGAATGGAATGACTGGCTGCGCCGGCAAATTTCAGCTCGTCGCTGAAGATTATCTATTGATCATAAATTACACCGTAAATCCTGAAGGGGGACCTGCGAGTATTGTCATCAGCTTGCCAGTCGGAGTGATCGGCGAATTCAACGCTCCTGTCTACCAGGGCACATCCATTGCACCGCAGCTGAACCTCTATCACAGCGTACCTTCTGGTCCAGATGGCGGCTACGTAGTACCGCTGGGTATTTTGGCAAATCCGCCATTTGAAAATGGCCAAGACTTCTCCAACAGCATGTTCGGGCCCAACATTCGATCTGCATCTCAGATTTCAGCAACACCGAGTGAGCCTTGCAAGAGCGGCTACGTCATGCCCGCAGACTTCACAGGCGGACAGCTGGCCGGGGCTGCAGCAGTGTTTCTGGATCAATGGCAAGGCACGGAGACCGGCATCTGCAACAGCGACGACATCGCTCTTCTCGATTTTCTTAAACACTATATTGTGACCGCAAGCTCAAGCGGACCACTCACCCTCTGGCTTCCCACGATGGCGCCAGTCGAAAATTCCAAGCCCATTTCCTACTTGCTCAGCGGCTATATGCCGATGCCATTCCTCGGTGCTGGAAATTCCTGGAATTCAGATACCGTCACGTGTTTTTTGACACTTTTACTGGGCGGCGGCCACTTCGTCGCAATCTGCGCAAAAGATGATCTGCCATCGTCGACCGCTAATGTCATGCCCATGGATGAGATGCTGAAGTCCAGCGCTTTGACAACAAAGCACGACATTGGCAATTCACACTATACGGGTTTACTCAACGTGACGGGAACGTACTACCTGGATATATCCAGCGATTTTTCTCCACCGGGCTGCGGTCTTATTCTCTCGTTCCTCACGGGTCGAACGGTCAACAATCCGCTGGCGCGCCCAGGGGATTACAACAGCTTTTTCCAACTTGAAGGCTGGCCGTACTCGATCGGCTCAAAGCGTCACACTGCGGACTATGAAACCTACACGCAGACGTTGTGGAACATATCTACGTACGGTGCATGTCCATACAGTGAAAAAAGAGGCACCACGTTGTTTCTGGCACCGGCTGAATGGACGCCCACTGTCTACCAAACCACGCGAATGGCGCCTTATGTGGGAGCCTACGCAAAAAATCCATCCAATCCGGCTCCTCAAGCGTGGCTCGATACGCAGCTTATTGAGATTCCGAATACCGCACCTGCATTGCCCGCGAAATATTTTGACCGGTAATGACAGACTCATCAAAAACGATGGTCCGCAACTTGCCATCGAGGCCCGATCGGCGGCGCCGGTGATACCTTCCTCACATGACCCATGGCCAAAAAGGGCTGGCAGCCTGCCCGCTCCACCCAGGTCTTGGTGCACATCCCAGGTTGCTTCATCCATCAAACCTGACCGCCAAGCGGGTCAGTCGGTCAACGAGCAATGCGCGCGTCAAACGCAGACAGGTGGTTGGCCAGATGCATGGCATGGGCATGCTCGTACTGCGAGCGGCTGAGCATGCCATAGGCAAAGTGCGGATGCAGCGGCCCTGGGTGCAGCTCAAACGCTGTCACGGCGGCTTTCAGTCGGGCCAGGGCGGCTGATGCATCCGCTGTGGGCGCAGTCAGCGCCGGCGCACCCGGAATGGGCTCCGCCAGGTCATGGCTCATGCGGCCGCGCCAGGCAAAGAGGCCGAACGCCACGGCCCCGGCCGTGTGCTGGAACACCGCCGACTTCGGCTCGGGAAAGCCCGCCAACGAAAACTCGATGCTCTGCGCGCAGTGCTCCAGCGTCTGCGACCAGCTCCACGCCGTGGCGGGCGCGATTGGCTGGGCGGACGCGACGTGCAGGCGGTCCACTTCCTTCATGGCGTCGCTGACGCGGGCGTAGACCAGTTGCCGGTCATGGCTGGGCTGGTAGAGCAGGTATCCGGCGCCCGCAGCCACTCCCACTGCAGCCACGCCAGAGCCCAGCGCCAGCACGCGTCGGCGCGTGTGCGACGGGGCCCGGGTTGCCTGGCCTGATCGTGGTTCAGCCGCACCGCCACGTGTTGTGCCTGCCATGCCGGTCTGCTCGCTCATCGGGGGTTCTTAAGAAGGTGGGGGAAGGGGCTGCCATTGTGCGACCGCGCCCCGCCCCGCAGCCACCCACCAGTTGCCGGCCAAGGTCGGGCAGGCGACACAAGCCGCATTCGAACGCAGCCGGACGCGCGGCCCGGCAGCCCGCGCATGCGCCATCGCTCGGGTCAGACTGGTGGGCGTGCAGCCATGCAGCCGCGCGCCCTTCGCCGCCCTTACCGCTGCAGCATCTCCACGCGGTTGCGGCCGCGCTGCTTGGCCAGGTACATGGCCTCGTCGGCCCGTTGCAGCACGGCCTCGCCCGTGTCGGGTTCGGCAAACAGCGCCACGCCGACGCTCACCGTGAGCGGCGGGCCGTTGCGGCCCTGTGGCCCCAGGCTCTCCACCAGTTGGGACTCGACCGTGGAGCGCAAGCGCTCGGCCACCGCCGCCGCGCCCAGCCCATCCGCATTGGGCAAAAAGATCGCAAACTCCTCCCCGCCCAGCCGCCCCATCACGTCTTCCTTGCGCAGGCAGCGGCCCGCCAGCTGCACGAAGTGCCGCAGCACATCGTCGCCGCAGTGGTGGCCCCAGGTGTCATTGATGCGCTTGAAATGGTCCAGGTCCATCACCAGCACGGGCAGCGCCGATTGCGTGCGCTGCGCGTTGCTGATCGCCTTGTCCAGCAGCGTGAGGAACGCGCGGCGGTTGAACACGCTGGTCAGCGGGTCGACCTCGGCCAAGTGGCGCAACTCGCGCGTGGTGAACTCGTGCGTGAGCATCAGCACGCCGAAGCCGATCAGCACCAGCGCCAGCGTGGCCTCCAGCACCACGAACTGGGACAGCAGCTCGAGCAGCTCGTCGTTCCACTGAAAGCCCGTGAGCGGCGACGACAGCTTGAACAGCGCGGGCCGCACCAGCACGAACAGCCCGTGCGCGCCAATCGCCGTCCCCACCAGGTAGCGCACAGGTACGTTGCGAAAGCCGCCGCGCGCGAGCGTGCGCGCCGTGAGCAAAAAGCAGGGCCCCGAGAAAAGCCCCGCCAGCGCAAACCGCGCGCCCGGATGCGGGTGCACCACCGTGAAGTACGCCGACAGCGCCAGCAGCAGCACCATGCCGACCGCGGCGGCGCCATGCCCCAGGGGACTGCGGCCGACATAGGCACGGCTGCCCATCAGGCAGGTGTACGAGGCCAGGGCGATGGAGGCCTGCGCCAGAAGCACCGACACCACCTCGGGCATGAAGGTGCGCAGCAGCAGTGTGGTGCTGAACACCGTCGCCCCCAGAAAGGACAGCACCCACAGGCGCAGGCCAGGGATGTTCCGGTGGAAGTACCACACGGCGTAGAGCACGGAGGTAACCAGCGCAGCCAGCAGGGCCGCCAGAATGACGAGGGTGGGACTGTGCACGTACGCGAAGAAGCTGGGCAGAAAACTGGGGCTGGTGGGCCGCGGGCACGGGCTTGGTCTACCCTGCAGGCTCGGCGTCTCAGACAGATCGATCATCCAAGAGCGCACGCTGCAGGGCATGAAAGCGGCCTCATGTTAACCGAGCATGACCTCATGCGGATGACAGTGAAGCAAGTCGCTCGCCCCTGTGTGCGGCGCAGCCGGTGCGATGCCATTGACGCGGTGCGGTTTGATGTCTGCGCAAGGCCGCACCGGGCTGCTGCAGGTGGCTCTAACTGGATACCAGCGCACGCGACCGGCACTGGGACGCACCGGATGGTGGCGTGGACTCCGACGGCATCTTCATCATTGACCCGAAGGCTCTGTGCGTGCTGGCCCACCTGCGGTCCATGGCGCGGCACCGATGCCTGGCGGCCCAGAGCGGCCGTGGCGACCCGGAGCAGCGCCCGGGCGCTACGACGTCAGTCTCGTCGGTGTCGTCAGCGGCTTCAGTCGCCCACGACGTTGCACTCGCGGCGCAGCAGCGCCAGCGCGTCGTGCATCTGGTAGTCCATGTCGCTCAGCAAGGTCTTCTCTGCATCCTGCACGAAGCCGGCCCACAGCGTGGCGTAGTCCTGCTGGTGCACGCCGCTGGCGTGGCCCTGAATGAAGTCGGTGGCCAGTGCGGGCTGCCAGCCGGACTTGCGGACCTTGCGCACCAGGCTGGCGGCGGTCTTCTCGGTCAGCAGGGTCTTCTTGGGCACCCCGGCCGCCAGGCACAGGAACAGCGTCAGCAGCGAGTGCTCGTCGTCGTTGCCCTGCACCGTTTTCGTCCAGGTCTTGCTGGCAGGCTGCGGAGGCTCTTCGTCGGCATCGAGTTCGTCCAGGCTGCGGTGGTAGTCGTCCACCTCGGCCAGGGGGTCGTCCAGCAAAAAGTACTGCGCACGGAAGGTGCCTGTAGGGCGCAGTAGGTTGCGCAGGGGCGCGGCGGTGTCCAGCAGCCTGGGCAGGTCGGCCAGCACGGCGGCGCATTGCGCCTCGACAGCGCCCCGCAAGTCGGCGGGCAGGCCCGCCGGCACGCGAAGCGTGACCGGGGCCGCCACCTTCTTCTTGCGCAACGCGGTGACCAGTTTGTCGAACGCGACGGCATTGGGCCATTCGCCCAGCTCCATCGCCCGGGGGGCGAGCGCCTGCATGAGCAGGCCGGTGCGGATGACCGCCTCGGCATCGGCGCCAGCGGCTTCCAGCTCGTCTTCGTCCAGGTCGTACTGCTGCGCCAGCCACCGGGCTGCGCCGATGGCGGCCGCGGTCTGCGTGCGGCGCGCGAGCTCGGCACGGTAGTCGGCATGGCTGCGCAGCGACCACACGGCCAGCAGCGGAGTCTCCGCATCGGCGTAGCCCGCCATGCCGAAGTTGCTGCTCTCGGGCATGGCGATCAGGCGCTTGAGCATGTCGGAGCCACCCTTGGAGCGCGACAGGAAGGAGTTGTCACGCAACGAGACGGCCGCCTCGTGCAGATCGCCCCCGGTGGTGTCCAGCAGGTACAGGCTCACGAGGTTGACCATGCGGTCCCGCGCCTTTTCCAGCTCGGGCCGCAGGAACTCGCTGCCGAAGTAGCGCGCGATCTGCACCATGCCTTTGGGGGCATCGGTGTGGATGGCTGCGAGCCGGTCCGCGCCGATGATGCCGTGCGCTACACCGTAGGCCAGGGCCTTGTCGAAGAACGGGCGGGCATCGTGCAGTTGCAGCGCGCCGGGTGCGGCAGGCGAATCGGTGGGTGGTGTGTGAGGCAATGTCATTCAGGTTTCCATCGCGCTGCGCGTCGTCGCGGTGTCACGAAACTGGCGCGGCCCCAGCCAGGGTCGCCGCGCAAGGGCCGCCCCGCCACAGGGGGTTGCCATCTAGATAGCGGATTCTTCATCCGAGGCCCGCGCAGCCGGCGTGGCCTTGCCGCGGTCGGTCTCGCTGGTTTCGAACTTGCCATCGTCCTCTTCGGCGGGCTCGTCGCCCTCCTCCAGGCCCAGGTCGAACGCGCGGGCCTTGGCGCGCAGCACCAGCAGCATTTCGATGAACAGGTCGCGGCATTCGTAGCGCAGCAGCCAGGCCATCTGCATCCAGTCGCGGTCGGCGACCTCGTCCTGGTCGACGCGGGGCTGCACATAGCCGGACGCCAGCAGTTCATCGTCGGTGAGCGTGACGCCGTAGTCTTCGACCGCGTCGAAGGTGCCGGTGCGGGCAAACGCCTCGATGCGGCTCCACTTCTCGGCGAAGTAGTTGGCCAGCGCCTCGGCGCCGCCTTCCAGGTCGCCAATGGCGGCGAGGAATTCCACCGGGTCCGCGTCGTCGCGGAAGACCACCGCATTGACCATGTTGCGCAGGTGCGTGTGCGTGAGGTCCTTGTATTGTTTTTCCAGCACCATCGCGCGCGCGAACTGCTCGGGCGTGACCAGCAGGTTCACCACCGAGGCCTTGGAGTCGTCGTACTCGCGCATCACCGCCAGGATGTCCTTGGGCGCGAGCTGGTCCAGCACCACCATCAGCGCGCCGTCGCCGTCGGTGTCGGCCAGCTCGGCCAGCGCCGACTCTGCGCCCACGATGTCACCCGCCGCAATCAGGCTGGTGGTCTTGGTGATCAGGGCCAGGTGGGTGTTGTTGCTGTCGTTGCTCATGGTCGTACCTCAGCTCTCAAGAGAATGTCTCGTCGTTTCCAGAACGCGCCCGAGACCGGCGCGCGTCCATCGCCAGCGCCACCGTGGATCCGGCTTAGCCGGTCCACCGGAGGCGTCCCCCCACGGGGGTAAGGCGCGCAGCGCCTCAGGGGGCTCAATCCTTCCGGTCGAAGCCGACGTCCGACAGCCAGTTGGAGCTGGCCTCTTCGCGCGTGCGGCTGTTTTGCGGGTCTGCCGCGTCGTCGGCGCTCAGGGTGTTGAAGTCGTCGTCGTGTTCCGCGGCGTCTTCACCGTCTTCGGCGTCGTCTCCATCGGCGTCTGCAGCCTGCGCGGCGGGGGCCATGCGGGCGTGCAGCAGCGTGTATTCGAGCCCGGCGGCCACCGCCAGAAACCGCGCGCCCTGCGGCTCGCGCAACACGGTTTGCGCCAGGCTCTGCGCCCAGGGTTCCAGCGTGACGGCGTGGGTCAGGCTGTGCCAGTCGGGCAGTTCATCCTGGGGCAGGCCCAGCAGGTGCTCCACCGCCGCCGGTTTTGCAAACCGAAAGCCCTGGTGAAAGGCCACCGCCACCATCTCGGGCGCCAGCTCCATCATCTGCACCAGGAAGGCGATTTCATTGCGCTTTTCGGCCAGGCGCTTGCGCAGCACGTCCTTGCCTTCGGAGTCGGACACCAGATCGTCGAGCTCGGCCTGGTAGGCCGAACGCAGGTCATAGAAGTAGGGAGAAAGTTTCACTGAACGGGCAAAGAGGAAGATGAAGACGAGGACGAAGAGGACGACGAGGAAAGAATGTCGCGGGCGTAGGTCTGCCAGATTTCCTGCGCGGTCTGCAGCGGGTCGTCCAGCAGGTTGCGGCGGCGGTTGTCGTCGTAGGCCTGGCGGGCGGTGTCGTCCGACAGCACCTCGTAGGCCTTTTGCACCGCCTGGAACCGCTGTGCGGCGTCGGGCGCGTCGTTGCGGTCCGGGTGGTAGAACGACGCCTTCTGGCGAAAGGCCTTCTTGATGTCCGCCAGCGACGCGTTGGGCGCGAGCCCGAGCGCTGCGTAGTGGTCTGCGGTCATGAATCAGCCCTCTCCATGTGCGCCGGCCCCTGCGCGGCAGGCAGCCCGCGCCGGGCAGGCGGTGAACGCTGCAGCGCGCTGCTTCACGCGCCCAGGCTCACGAACACGTTCTGCACATCGTCGTTGCCGTCGATGGCCGCCAGGAACGCTTCGACCTCTTCGAGCTGCTCGGCGCTCAGGCTGGCGGGGTTCACCGGGTTCTTGGGCTTGTAGCCCAGCTTGGCCGACAGCACGGTAAAGCCGTGGGCGGGCAAGGCACGGCTCACCAGGTCCAGGTCGGTCGGGTCGGTCCAGAAGGTGGTGGTGCCCTCTTCGTCACCGGCTTCGAAGTCCTGCGCACCGGCCTCGATGGCGGCCAGTTCGGGGTCGGCATCGGCGTTGGCGGGTTCGGCCTCGATCATGCCCACGTGGTTGAAGTCCCACGCCACCGAGCCCGAGGTGCCCAGCTGGCCCTTGCGGAACAGCACGCGCATTTCAGGGGCGGTGCGGTTGACGTTGTCGGTCAGGCATTCGACCATCACGGCGACCTGGTGGGGCGCAAAGCCTTCGTAGATCACGCGCTCGTAGTTGACCGCGTCGGCACCGGTGCCCGAGCCCTTCTTGATGGCGCGCTCGAGCGTGTCCTTGGGCATGGACACCTTGCGGGCCTGCTCGACCACCAGGCGCAGCCGCGAGTTGCTGGCGGGGTCGGCGCCGCCGCGTGCGGCCACGGTGATTTCCTTGACCAGCTTGCCAAACAGCTTGCCCTTGGCATCGGCGACCAACGCCTTGCCCTTTGCCTTCCACTGCGCGCCCATGATGGACCTCTTTTCCTTGGTGTTGGTGTGCGGCGCGCCGGGGCGCCTTGTACGGGCGGCTCTGCGTCAGCGCAGGACACGGGCTGTAAAAAGCCGCCTGCGGTGAACGGAACCGAACCCTATAGGGTACCACTGTGGCCACCGTTGCCCTGGTGCCACGCCGCCAGACCCTGCCCTGCACAAGGAAAGGTAACCTCGCAGAAAGGCAAATAGACAAGCAGGCAGACAGAAAGCAGCGGATGAAAAGTCCATTGCTAGGCACCCCCGCTCTTTACGCGACCAACCCACTTCCCTGGAATGACGGACTCCTGATGCTCAATACCCTGTGGCTGGGCTTTTTTCTGACGGCGGCCGTGGCCGCGCTGGCGCAATGGCTGGTGGGCGGCAACGCGCAGATCTTCGCGGCCATGGTGGAAGCCCTGTTCGCCATGGCAAAGCTGTCGGTCGAGGTGATGGTGCTGCTGTTCGGCACGCTCACGCTATGGCTGGGGTTCCTGCGCATCGCCGAGAAGGCCGGCATCGTCGATGCCCTGGCGCGGTGGCTGGCGCCGCTGTTCGCCAAGCTGATGCCGGGGGTGCCCGGCGGCCACCCGGCCCTGGGCCTGATGACGCTGAACTTTGCCGCCAACGCGCTGGGGCTGGACAACGCCGCCACGCCCATGGGCCTCAAAGCCATGAAGGCGCTGCAGGAGCTGAACCCCGAGCCCGACACCGCCACCAATGCCCAGATCCTGTTTTTGGTGCTCAATGCGTCGTCCCTCACGCTGCTGCCGGTGACCATCTTCATGTACCGCATGCAGCAGGGCGCGCCGGACCCGACGCTGGTGTTCCTGCCCATCCTGCTGGCCACGTCCGCGTCCACGCTGGTGGGGCTGGTCAGCGTGGCGGTGGTGCAGCGGCTGCCGCTGTGGAGCCCGGTGGTGCTGGCCTATTTGCTGCCTGTGGCGCTGCTGCTGGGTGGCTTCATGGCGCTGTTGGCCACGCTCAGCGGCGCGGCGCTGGCGCAACTGTCGTCGCTGCTGGGCAACCTCACGCTGTTTGCGCTCATCGTCGCCTTTGTCGCGATCGGCGCCTGGCGCAAGGTGGCTGTGTACGAGGCTTTCATCGAAGGCGCGCGCGAGGGCTTCGATGTGGCCAAGGGCTTGCTGCCCTACCTGGTGGCCATGCTCTGCGCCGTGGGGGTGTTCCGCGCGTCCGGCGCGCTCGGCTATGTGCTGGACGGCATCCGCTGGTGCGTGACCGCACTGGGAGCAGACACCCGCTTTGTGGACGCCCTGCCCACCGCCCTGGTCAAGCCGTTTTCAGGCAGCGCGGCGCGCGCCATGCTCATCGAGACCATGCAGACGCACGGCGTGGACAGCTTTGCGGCCCTGGCCGCCGCCATCATCCAGGGCAGCACCGAAACCACGTTCTACGTGCTGGCGGTGTACTTCGGGGCCGTGGGCATCCAGCGCGCCCGCCACGCGGTGGGCTGCGCGCTGCTGGCAGAACTGGCCGGGGTGGTGGCGGCCATTGCGGTGTGCTACTGGTTCTTTGGGTGAGTAGTGCCCAAGCCCTGCTCCAAGCAATGCAAATGCCTAGGGGCAATGCCGATATCGCCACCATGCAGCATCAAAACCGGTCCTATCGCCTTTCCAGCAAGCGCTGACAGCTATAAAAAATGTAGCGTTCAACCCAAGGCCGTATCCAGCAGCATCATGATCACAAACCCCACCATCAGCCCGCCCGTAGCCCAGGCCTCGTGCCCCTTGCGGTGGGACTCGGGAATGATCTCGTGGCTGATCACAAAGAGCATGGCACCCGCCGCAAAGCCCAGGCCCCAGGGCAGCAGACTGGCGGAATAGCTGACCACCGCTGCACCCAGCACGGCGCCCACGGGCTCCACCAGGCCCGACGCCATGCCCAGCCCCACCGCCAGCGAACGGCGGTAGCCCGCTGCGAGCAGCGCCACAGCCACCACCAGACCCTCAGGCACATCCTGGATCGCGATGCCCGTGGCCAGGGCGCTCGCGCGCAGTGCATCGCCGCCGGCATAGGCCACGCCGATCGCCAGGCCCTCGGGCAGGTTGTGCAGGCCGATGGCAAAGACGAACAGCCAGGTGCGTCGCAGGGTGCGCGACGCCTGCGCGCCCTCCACCCCCTTGATGAAATGCTCGTGCGGCAGCAACCGCTCCATCAGCAGCAACACCAGCCCCCCCAGCAGGATGGCCGCCCCTACCGTGCCGCCCGCGCCCCAGGCCCCCGCGCCGCCAGCGCGCGCAGCCTGGATGCCCGGAATGATCAGCGAGAACGAACACGCCGCCAGCATCACGCCCGCGCCAAAGCCGAACAGCGTGTCCTGCGTGCGCTCGGACAGCCGCTGCGACAGCATCACCGGCAAGGTGCCCAGCGCCGTGGCCAGCGCCGCAGCCAGCCCGCCCCACAGGGCGCCCAGCACCACAGGCTGGTTGGCAATCCAGGCCCACACCTGGGCGAACGCCGCGACCACACCGAGCAGGACGATGCCCAGCCCGATCCACTGCCGCCAGTGCAAGGCAGCGTCGCTGCGCGCGCCAGGCTCAGCGGGCAGCATCGGTTCATCCGCCGTGTCCGGCGACGTCAGGGAGGTGGGCGGGGTGGGCATGGTGGCTCCTGGGGTCAGTCGGGCTGGATTGATCAGGGGGCGGTACAGAGCGGGTCGATTGCCGGGCTGCGGTGTGGCGTGTACGGCCCGGATGAATCTGTCAGCCCCGGGCCAGCGCGTAGCGGCGCTCGACCTCGGCCCAGTCCACCACGTTGTAGAACGCCGCGATGTATTCGGGGCGGCGGTTTTGGTACTGCAGGTAGTAGGCGTGCTCCCACACATCCAGGCCCAGGATGGGCGTGTGGCCGGACATCAGGCCCGCCATCAACGGGCTGTCTTGGTTGCCCGTGCTTTCGACCACCAGCTGGCCCGCCTTGGTGACCGACAGCCACGCCCAGCCGCTGCCAAACCGTGTGAGTGCCGCCTTGGTGAAAGCGTCCTTGAACGCGTCGAACCCGCCCAGGTCTGCGTCGATGGCGCGCGCCACATCGCCCTGCGGCTGGCCGCCGCCCTGGGGTGACATCACGCGCCAGAACAGGCTGTGGTTGGCGTGCCCGCCGCCATTGTTGCGCACAGGGCCCTGCAGGTTTTCGGGCAACAGCGCCAGCCGTGCCACGAGCTCGTCGATGGGCAGGTCGGCATGTGGCGTGCCCTGCAGCGCCGCGTTCAGGTTGTTGATGTAGGTCTGGTGGTGCTTGGTGTGGTGGATCTCCATCGTGCGGGCATCGATGTGCGGCTCCAGCGCGTCATAGGCGTACGGCAAGGCGGGCAAGGTATGGGGCATGGTGTCCTTGAAAGGCAAAAAAGTTGGGGAAAAAGCGCGGCGAACGTAGTGCAGCGACCGCGAACAGGCACAGCGCGCGAAAGAGGACAGGATTCAGTGGTGCCCTGCCCCACCGGCCGCATGCACCACATGGGCCGACGTCAGGGTCTGCGTGATCAGGGGCTGTGCGCCATGGGCCTGCACATGCCGCAGCAGCGCGGCATGCGTCTCGCGGCTATGGCGCCAGGCGGCCTGCTGCAGGGCCGCGCCATGGCGCGCGTCGGCCATCAGGCTGAGCAACAGGGCGTGGGCACGGCACAGCACCTGGGCGGCGTCCGCCAGCGCTCCGGCCTCTGCCTGCAGGTCGGCCACGTTGAGGTGCGAGACCACGGCGGCAGCAATGCAGTCGTCTTCATGCCCTGCGGGCGGCGTGCGCTCCAGAAGCTGCAGCGACAGGGCCAGCGCCTGGTGCTGGTACGCCATGGCCATGCGCCACTGACCCAGTTGCTGTGCGGA
Source organism: Acidovorax sp. NPDC077693 (assembly GCF_044542805.1). Classification (NCBI taxonomy): domain Bacteria; kingdom Pseudomonadati; phylum Pseudomonadota; class Betaproteobacteria; order Burkholderiales; family Comamonadaceae; genus Acidovorax; species Acidovorax sp. NPDC077693. The sequence goes on from NZ_JBITVD010000011.1 coordinate 47,019, forward strand.
CCGCGCGCGCTGCGCGGCATGCTGCCAGCGCGTCAGCGTGGCGGGTTGGTGGGGGGTCGCATCGGGTCGGTGAGGGCGGGGGTGTAAGCCGGTGTCCATGGCAATGCTCCTGGGGGAAGCCTTTTGCGGTGGACGAAGGTGGCGTACTCAGGCATGCAAATGATATGCATTCTCAATTAAAATGTCTAGCGCAGGGATTTGAGAGGCTGGCCGGGCAGTTGCGGTAGCGCCGCATGCGTTGGCGCTGAATTTAGGCGACCTTTGACGCTGGCAAAGCGGACGCTCGGCGTTTGAAATGAGCGGAACTGCTCAGCTTGCCGTGCATGTCCACTTCGTTGAATCCCCAGCCTCAGTCTGAGCGACATTGAGCGGATGTGCTGGACACCACGGAGTACCGGAACTCGGAAGTTATGGAGATGCATGCCGACTCCGGTGAGGAGGGGGCAAACCAAGCCACCACGTCCACCCCATTCTTTGCATCATGAAAAAATTGGGCGACTCTATTCCAGTCCACCACGACGTTATCGTTCGCTCCGCAGAAGATATTGGTGCTGGTATAGCTCTTGCCGGAAGCAACGTAACTGTATTCCACCAGAGGAAACTCGCGTGTGCCTCGACTGACCTTTACGGGGAAGCTGTCAATCCTCGTAAACCGAACCGGTGTACTGAGGTGTGTGCATTTTGTTGTGGGTGCGGGCAGCAAAAGAGGGGCCAAGGACGCCCCAATGATCGCGAATGTGGCGATTCCAAAACAGGTGGTGACGATGCGGCGATTCAATGGGGGCTCCTAGGGACTCTCTGCACGAATCATCGCGCCGTGGGCATCTGCGGTTTCGGGCGGCCTGCGGCGTTGCCAATACTCGCAATAGCTACGGCTATGGCTGCGTTTTGCGCCTTGCACTCCATCCCGATCCGCAGCGCACACTTGGCAGCTCGATTCGTGCAGAGAATCCCTAGGGACCCTCTGCACGAATCATCGCGCCGTGTGCATCTGCGGTCTCGGGCGGCCTGCGGCGTTGCAAATACTCGCAATAGCTACGGCTATTGCTGCGTTTTGCGCCTTGCACTCCATCCCGATCCGCAGCGCACACTTGGCAGCTCGATTCGTGCAGAGAATCCCTGGCGAAGTTTTGAGGAAATACCTGCGGAACTTGCGGCAACATACACAGGTTTTTGGATACCGACTTCTTCTAAAAGACATGCGGATTCAACCGGGGTCGCGACGTCGCACGCCAAGGGCAGATGTACAGGAAGCCAAAACCACCTGCCCCGACTCCCCTGCAACGGGCTACTTTTCTGCGTTGAGATACTTGCACCTGTCAGCTTGGATCGTACGTGTTGATGACCACCTCCGGCCTCTTGCGCAGAACCAGGACCAGTACCACGAATGCACTCAGATAGGTGGCTCCCAGAGCGGCGAGTGCAGCGCCGGATTGGGTGGCATGCCCCAGGGCATGTGCCAGACTCGAGAAGTCCCACAAGGCGTGGAAGAGCATTGCGACCCAGAGGCTGCCAGTCAACCGGCGCAGCAGATAAAGCGCCGTGCCCGCGCAAAACGCCAGTACCACCTGCAGCAGCGCCGCCGCTCCAAGGCCAAAGAACGCGTTGCTGGCGTGCATGAGGCCGAAGAGCGCGCTTGACCAGAACCACACCCAGGCTTCCGATCCAAGGGCATGGCGCAGGCACACCAGCAAGATGCCACGATGGACCATCTCTTCGCAAAAACCCACGAGCAGCATCGCCCCGGCCAACACCAGGGCATGCTGCAGCCCCATCGATGCCCAGTCGGCACCTTGAATGTTCAGCGCAATGAAGGCGCACATGGGCAGCGCCAGCGCGAGCTGATACATGGGCGCGTGCATGCGGGGTTCGCGGGTGGTCTGTGGCCACCATTGCGCCAGCCCGTTGAAAATGCACAGCGCAAGCGCCGCCAGGCCCAACGGCAGGATGACACCCCGCAGCAGGTTTGCCGACGTACCCAGCGACGCATAGTCGATGCCAAAGAATGCCCATGCCGCAGCCACCCAGCCTGCATAGGCGAGGTAGATGCCCAGCCCGATAACCCAGTGAGGTTTGAGACGCACGATGGTGAGACCCTTTGCAAACTCAAAAGCTGGCGACCAAGGCCACCACGCCAAGCACGCACGCACCGGACCACACCAGGAGCCCGAAGCCGATGGCCAATGCAGCCAGCCAGCCGATGCCAAGCTTGACGCGGAACCAGGCGGCTTGAACGCCCAGCATCCACATGCACGCCAGAGCGAACGCAATCGCACCTACCGCTGCCGTGCTGCGCTCGTGCAATTGTGTGGCGATGAGGCCCATCGAAACAACCAACGCAAATGGCGAGGTCAGGTAGCACTGCGCGAAGAAAGGCTGGCGCAAAGTGGTGCGCGACGTGAGTTGCCCGCGCGCTCTCAGCAGCAGCACTGCGGCTGACAGCGGAATCAGACTGAAGAGCAGGCTGCGAAAAAGCAGCAGGTTCTGCGGAGAGTTGAGAATCTGGCGGGCAAGGGGGGCGGCATCCGCTGCTTGCGAGACATGCAATGCCGTGCCCACGGCATTGACCAACAGCAACGTGAGCAACAACAGCAAGGGCGGGCTCACCGCACTGTCATAGGCATCGGGCTTGTTCGCAGTCTCTTCCTGCTCGGCGTACTCCATGGCCTGGAGCGGCCTTGAGACGATTCGCAACAGCGTCTTGGGGTAGAAGAACAGCAGAGCTATCGCCTCGAAGACGAACTCCTCAAGACTTCGCAGCAACTTCATCAGATCCATGGTTTGCTTCGCCCCCAAAGCTTGCAACAACTCACCTGCCCAAGTGACCGAGGGCGATGTACCCGTCTGGCCGATAGTAAGCGTTCAAAGACAAGGCGCAGATGGCAGATGGCAGATGGCAGAAACGCTGCCTGGCAGCCGTCCGCAGCGTCAGGCCCATGGACAGCAGCGCTGCGCACGACACCCCCGCCAGAACTATCACTCGTCGCCCGCCGCTCCCGGCGCCGCCACCAGCTCCCACTCCCCCAGTTGCTCGTTGGTGGCAATCAGCCGCCCCACCAGCAGCTTGATGAACGCCTTGTCAAACCGCGACTGCAGGTCTTCCGATGCGCCCTGCAGCGCGGGGTTGCGCACCTTGAGCACCAGCACCTCGGTCTCTGCCACGGCTGTGGCGGTGCGCATCTTGTCCTCGGGCCGCAGGTAGGTCATCTCGCCCAGGGTGACGCCGGGGCCCAGGGTGCTCAGGGTCCAGCCCTGGCGGCTGACGCTGACCTGGCCTTCGATGAGGATGCAAAACGAGTCGCCGGGCGTGTTCTCGCGCATGAGGACGGTGCCCTGCTCCAGCCGGCGCCAGTGGCCCAGGCGCATCAGCTCCCACAGCGCCACGTCGTGAAAGTCTGCAAAGAAAGGCAGCGCCCGCAGCCGCGCAAAGCGTTCGGCCTCGGTGTCCTGCGACTTCTGGCGGGGCAGGCCCTGGTGGGCGGCCAGCAGGGCCTGGGCAAAGTCCTGCCAGGTGGCAAAGCGGTCGGCCGTGTTCTTGGCCAGGGCGCGTAGCAGCACGTCGTCGACATGGCTGGGCAGCGAGGCGCGCAGCAAGCTGGGCGGGGTGGGCGCTTCGTTGCTGATCTTGTAGAGCGTGGCGAAGTCGGTGTCGCCGTCGAACGGGCGGCGGCCGGTGAGCAGCTCGTACACCACCACGGCCAGCGAGAACATGTCGCTGTGGTGGGTCAGGTCCTGCTCGCGCACCTGCTCGGGCGACATGTACGACGGCGAGCCCACCAGGCCCGACAGTTGGGTGGCATCGCTGCGCAGCGACAGGGCGGCGCCGAAGTCGGTGAGCTTGATGTCGCCGCCCTGCGCCAGCATGAGGTTGGCGGGCTTGATGTCCCGGTGCACCAGGCCTTCGCGGTAGGCGTATTCGAGCGCGTTGCAGCACTTGAAGGCGATGTCCAGCACCTGGGGCACGGGCAGCAGTGCGTCTGGCGTGGAGTAGGCCGACAGAGGTTGGCCGTCGACGTATTCGAGCACCAGGTACGGCGGCACGGCTTCTTCATCCGCGTCGAGCAGGCGCACGATGTTGGGGTGGCGCAGCCGGCCCGACAGCGCGGCCTCGTTGCGCAGCAGCTTGCGGTAGCGCTCGGCCTGCTCGGGTTGCTTCAGCAGATGCGCGTGGGTCTGCTTGATGGCCACCTTGCGGCCCCGAAACCCGTCCAGCCCCAGAAACACGATGCCGCTGGCGCCCCGGCCCAGCTCGCGCTCGATACGGTACTTGCCGATGTTGGCGGGCGGTGCAGAGGTGGCGGTGGCCATGGTGTGGATGGGGCGGTGGGGGCAGCCGGGGTGGACTTCGCTGTAGGCCCGTCAGAGCCCCGCCAGCGCCTGCTCGAAGTCCGCGAGCAGGTCCTCGACTTCCTCCAGACCTACCGACAAGCGGATCATGCTGTCGGCAATGCCCATGGCGGCGCGCACCTGGGGGCCCGCCTCCCAGAAGATGGTGTGGGCGACCGGGATGATGAGCGTGCGCGTGTCTGCCAGGCCCGTGGCCTTGATGGGCAGCTGCAGGCGGTTGCACACGGGCAGGCAGTGGTCGGGGTTGCGCAGCTCGAACGACAGCAGCCACGAGCCGGCCTTGAGGTGCTTTTGCGCAAAAGCGTACTGGGGGTGCGAAGGCAGTCCAGGGTACAGCACGCGCGAAACGGCGGGGTGCTGCTCCAGCCATTGGGCCAGCGCCAGCGCCGTGGCGCTGGTGCGGTCCATGCGCAGCGACAGCGTCTCGGCGCCCAGCGCGATCTGGTGCGCGGCGTGGGACGACAGCGTGCCGCCCATGTCGCGCAGGCCCTTCTTGCGCACCTGCTGCAGGCCCCAGCCCTTGGCGTCTCCCTTGCGGTAGGGCGCGAAGATGTTGGGGTACGTGCTCCAGTCGAACAAGCCGGTGTCGGTGACCGCGCCGCCCAGCGCCGCGCCCTGACCGCCGATGCTTTTGGTGAGCGAGTTGAGCACCAGGCCCGCGCCCACCGTGGACGCACGGAACAGGTAGGGCGACGCCACGGTGTTGTCCACCACGTACAGCAGCCCGCGCTCGCGGCAGACGGTGCCGACACCTTCAAGATCCGGGATCTGCGTGCCGGGGTTGGCGATGGTCTCGACAAACACCATGCGGGTGTTGGGCCGCACCGCAGCCGCCACGTTGGCGGCGTCGGTCACGTCCACCAGGGTCACCTCGATGCCCAGGTCAGCCAGCGTGCCGAACACGCTGTTGGTATTGCCAAACACGAACTGGCTGGCCACGAGGTGGTCGCCCGCCTTCAGCAGCGTGAGAAAGATGGCGCAGATGCCCGCCATGCCCGTGGCGAACACGATGGTGCCCTGCCCTTTTTCCATCTGCGTGATCTTGGCCTCCAGCGCCGCCGTGGTGGGCGTGCCCTGCCGCGCGTAATTGAAGCCGCCCTTGGCGGTGCCCTGGAACACGGCGATCAGGTCCTCGACCTGGTCGTAGCCGTACTGCACCGAGGTGTGGATCGCCTTGTGAATGGCCCCATGCTCCGCGCCGCCCTGGCGGTCGGCGTGGAGGATCTCGGTCGTGAAATGGTTGGTCTGCGGTGTCGTCATAAAAAGTAAGCGGATTGCTGGGTCAGCTATCGTCACAAGCTCTGAAACTGGCGCGCCCTTAACGCCAGTGCACCCGTGGAACTGGCTTCGCCAGGCCACCGGGTGCGTCCCCCCTCAGGGGGGAAGGCGCGCAGCGCCTCAGGGGGGGCTACCGTTCAGGCGCGATGTGCTCCGCGTAATCGTACAGGGCCCCCAGGATGTCCTGTGTGCGGTCGTCTTCAGCGGTCTCCGACAGCGTGTCGATTTCGGTGAACAGCTGCTCCACCGTGCGCGCCCCGCCCTGCCCGTCGAACAAGCAGGCTGCGCGGTGCGCCTCCCACTGCTGCGCTTCTTCAGGCGACAGCGTAGCGGGGAAGTTGCGCGCCCGGTAGCGCCACAGCAGCTCGGCCAGGCGCGGGTCGTCGAACGCGGCGCGGGAGCGGGCCAGCTTCTCGCCGCTCATGGTGCGCAACTCGTTGAGCAGACGGCGGTCGTTGTTGCCCACAAAACCGCCGTACAGGTCCTGGTCCACATCGGGCGTGGCCTCGGGCGGGCGGGCAAACACGGCCGGCCAGATGCCGCTCATGTCGGGCAGGCTGCGCGCCACGTCGGCATGCTGCGCGGCCTGCTCCATGTCGATGCCCCAGCGCTGCGCCAGCGCGGGCGTGAGGGTGTTCACGTTGCCCACCACCATGGGCGACTTGTTGAGGTGGATGGTCTTGACCGGCAGGCGCGTGACGCCCTCGGGCAGTGCGTCGGCCTTGCTGAACATGCGCAGGCGGATCTCGTCGACACCCATGGTGGCCAGGGGTGTCGGGTCCTGCGACAGGTCCCAGGCGATGAGTTCGTTCTTGTTGGTGGGGTGGCTGGCCAGCGGCCACATCACGCCCAGGCAGCCCCGGTCCACCGGGAACATGCCCGAGACGTGCAGGAAAGGCCGCGCCGTGACGCTGGTGGCCGGCAGGCGCAGTTCCGTCGCCACGCGGTCCTTCTTGTGCAGCGACAGCGCAAAGTCGAAGAGCTTGGTGTTGTGCTGGCGGATGAGGCGCGCCAGCGCAATGGTGGCGCGCACGTCCGACAGGGCATCGTGCGCGGCCTCGTGCAGCAGGCCGTTGGCTTTAGAGAGGTGCTCCAGCTTGAAGCTGGGGGCGCCGTCTTCCTTTTTGGGCCAGGTGATGCCGTCGGGCCGCAGCGCATAGGTCATGCGGACCACGTCCAGCAGGTCCCAGCGGCCGCACTGGTTCTGCCACTCGCGGGCATACGGATCGATGAGGTTGCGCCAGAACATGAAGCGCGTGATCTCGTCGTCGAAGCGGATGGTGTTGTAGCCGACGCCGATGGTGCCAGGCTGCGCCAGCTCGGCCTCGATGCGAGCGGCGAACTGGTGTTCGGGCACGCCCTGCTCCAGGCACTGCTGGGGCGTGATGCCGGTGATCAGGCACGACTGCGGGTCGGGCAGGTAGTCGTTGGCCGGCTGGCAGAAGATGTTCAGGGGCTCGCCGATCTCGTTGAGATCGGCGTCGGTGCGGATGGCCGCGAACTGCGCGGGCCGGTCGCGCCGCGTGTTGGCGCCGAAGGTTTCGTAGTCGTGCCAGAGAAAGGTGTGTGAAGCCATGGACGGAGGACGAGGACGGTGGGCTTGTCGGTGACAGTGAACGTGAACGGGCGGCGGACGACGGGCCCGCCACGGTGCGCCAAATGTAACCCCATTTTGAAGCGATTTGGGCCCCTACCGCTTGCCGTTCAAGCGCTGGCAGCTATCAAAACCATAGTAAACCGCCTTTCTCATCCCGCCTGCCGACGCCATGCTGCTGACGCAGCGTCTTCACGCAGTGATACACCTGCAGTGCAACAAACGCCCGGCAGGGGCGGGACAATGGCGCATGACCCGTAACACGCTTGTTTCCACCGACTCCACCCGCCGCCCCAAGGCAACGCCTGCAGCGCTCGTGACGCTGGCCACCGCGCTGGCTTTGGCAGGCTGCGCTGCCCCCGCCAATGGCAGCGGCCCTGCCCAGGCGTCCAACCGGGCCCCCGCCCCCGCCCCCGCCCCAGCCCCAGCGACCGCAGCCACACCCGCCGCCGCGCTCCCCAGCCCGCCGCAGCCCGGCGCCTTACCGCTTGCGCCGACGGCTGCCCAGGCTGCTGCCCTGGCCACGGGCTCGGACGCGGACCACATCGCAGGCTTCGCCGTGTGGAACAGCGCCTTTCAGTCGCAGGCCTTGCAGGCCGGCATACGCCCCGACACGGTGCGCAATGTGCTGGCCACGGCACAGTGGCAACCCCGTGTGGTGGAGCTGGACCGCGCCCAGCCCGAGTTCACACGCACACCGTGGGCGTACCTCGACAGCGCGGTGTCGCCGCAGCGCGTGGCGCAGGGCCAGGCCAAGCTGGCCGAGCATTCCGCAGCGCTGCAGGCGGCGTCCGCACGCTACGGCGTGCCGGCGACGGTGATTACCGCCATCTGGGGCATGGAGAGCAACTACGGCAGCAACTTCGGCACCTTCCGCACCGTGGATGCGCTGGCCACGCTGGCCTACGAGGGGCGGCGCCGCGCCTGGGCGCAAAACGAGCTGCTGGCCGCCCTGCGCATCATCGACCAGGGCGACATCGCTGCCGACCGCATGATCGGATCGTGGGCGGGCGCCATGGGGCACACGCAATTCCTGCCCTCGGTGTTCTTGCGCCATGCCGTCGATGCCGATGGCGACGGCCACCGCGACATCTGGGGCAGCGTGCCGGACGTGGCTGCGTCCACCGCGGCATTCCTGGCCGGCGAAGGCTGGCGGCGCGGCGAGAGCTGGGGCACCGAAGTCCAGCTGCCCGCGGGTTTTGACCATGCACGCACGGAGCTCAGCGTGCGCCAGAGCGCGGTGCAGTGGGCGGCCGAAGGCGTGCAGACCATGGACGGGCGCCCATTGCCGGCATTGGAGGCTGCCTCCATCCTGGCACCGGCCGGTGCCCGGGGCCCAGCGTTTTTGGTGGGCCACAATTTCCGCACGCTGCTGCGCTACAACAACGCGGTGACGTACGCACTGGGCGTGGCCCAGCTGTCTCAGCAGATCGACGGCGGCGCGCCCATCATCGCCGCCTGGCCGCGTGACCTGCCCGCCCTGTCGCGGGACCAGGTGCTGGCGCTGCAAGTGGCACTCAACGAACGGGGGTTCGACACCGGAACGCCAGACGGCGTGCTGGGACCGGCCACCCGGGCGGGACTGCGCCGCTATCAGCAAAGCGAAGGGCTGGTGGCAGACGGCTACGCCACCGCCGACCTGCTCGCGCGCCTGCGGGGCGCGGCGACCCCAGCAGCGCCAGGCACAGCGCCCACTGCCGCGCCCGCGCGATAACGCAAGGAAGGGCGCGGCGGCAGCACACCACCGCTGCGCCCGCCCTGCGGGCGCTTCAGAGCCCCGTGCTGCGCTTGACCGCGTCGGAGTGCAGCGATTCGCTGAACTGGTCCACGATCATCGCCCAGGGCGCATCGGCCTTGAGTTGCTCGACCAGGAACTGGCGCTGCGAATCGCTCCAGTACGGCGCATCGCCCAGCGCTACTTCGGTGGGGAGCTGATGGCCTTTGATGAAGTCGGCGATCCCCTGCTCGCTTTCATCCAGGCCCAGTTGCAGGAAGAGATTGGTCATGGTGGGTTCGGTGGTGATCATGGGCAGGACTCCTTGTTGTGAATGACGAAACGATGCCAGCGCATGGTCCTTCGGGGGGCCGCTGCGCTGTGTGGAGTGAACATAGCAGCTTGCACGCGGTCTGAAAGGACGCGCAGACCTGCGGATGGCCGTTTCCTGCAAGTCGCGCCATTGCCGCAGGCGCACTGCACGAAAAGCCCGTCATTCAGTAGCGCCGGCCGCTGACAGACGCAGGCTTGCGCCCCAGAACAACACCCAAACACCGTGGCACCAAGACCACGAAGCACCAGCCCAAAGCAAAAAAGCCAACCATCGTGACGATGGCTGGCTTTTTGATGGCGTGGGTCGGGTGACCGCTCCCAGCGCCGCAGACACTGCACCGGCTGCATAACCCGGTGCATTCCGGTTACGCCGGGTCAGGCGATGAAGCCAATACCTGGTCGCCGATCAATCGGCAGTGGCCTCTTCCGGCTCGGCGGGCTCCGACTTGGCGGCACGCTCTTTCTTGGAGGCCGGCTGGATGTCCAGCAGGACCTCGGGGGTTTCCACACCCTTGTCGTCGGTCTTGACCTCGATGTCGACCGTCAGGCGGCCGCCGTCGGTGAGGCGGCCGAACAGCAGTTCGTCGGCCAGCGCGCGGCGGATGGTGTCCTGGATCAGGCGCTGCATCGGGCGGGCGCCCATCAGCGGATCGAAGCCCTTCTTGGCCAGGTGCTTGCGCAGCGTGTCGGTGAAGGTGACTTCCACCTTCTTCTCGGCCAGTTGCGTCTCCAGCTGCAGCAGGAACTTGTCCACCACGCGCAGGATGATCTGCTCGTCGAGCGCCTTGAAGTTGACGATGGCATCCAGCCGGTTGCGGAACTCGGGCGTGAACAGGCGCTTGATGTCGCCCATTTCGTCGCCCGCCTGCCGCGGGTTGGTAAAGCCAATGGTCGCCTTGTTCATGGTCTCGGCGCCAGCGTTCGTGGTCATGATGATGAGCACGTTGCGGAAGTCGGCCTTGCGGCCGTTGTTGTCCGTCAGCGTGCCATGGTCCATGACCTGCAGCAGCACGTTGAAGATGTCCGGGTGTGCCTTCTCGATTTCGTCGAGCAGCAGCACCGCGTGCGGCTTCTTGGTGATGGCTTCGGTCAGCAGGCCACCCTGGTCGAACCCGACGTAGCCCGGAGGCGCGCCGATCAGGCGGCTCACGGCATGGCGCTCCATGTACTCCGACATGTCGAAGCGGATCAGCTCGATGCCCATGATGTAGGCCAGCTGCTTGGCCGCTTCGGTCTTGCCGACGCCCGTGGGGCCGCTGAACAGGAACGAGCCGATCGGCTTGTCGCCCTTGCCCAGGCCCGAGCGCGCCATCTTGACCGACGACGCCAGCACTTCGAGTGCCTTGTCCTGGCCGAACACCACGCTCTTCAAGTCGCGCTCCAGCGTCTGCAGCTTGCCGCGGTCGTCGTTGGAGACATTGGCCGGCGGAATGCGCGCGATCTTGGCCACGATCTCTTCGATCTCGGCCTTGCCGATGGTCTTCTTGCGCTTGCTGGGCACCATGATGCGCTGGGCAGCACCGGCTTCATCGATGACGTCGATCGCCTTGTCGGGCAGATGGCGGTCGTTGATGTACTTGGCGCTCAGCTCGGCCGCGGCTTGCAGGGCGGCCGCAGCGTACTTCACGCTGTGGTGCTCTTCGAAGCGGGACTTCAGGCCCTTCAAGATGTCGATGGTTTCCTGCACCGTGGGCTCGACCACGTCCACCTTCTGGAAGCGGCGCGACAGCGCGGCGTCTTTTTCGAAGATGCCACGGTACTCCGTGAAGGTGGTCGCGCCGATGCACTTGAGCTGGCCGCTGGACAGCGCCGGCTTGAGCAGGTTGGATGCATCGAGGGTGCCGCCCGAGGCTGCGCCCGCACCGATCAGGGTGTGGATCTCGTCGATGAACAGGATCGCGTTGGGCTTGTCCTTGAGCGACTTGAGCACGCCCTTGAGCCGCTGCTCGAAATCACCGCGGTACTTGGTGCCCGCGAGCAGCGCGCCCATGTCGAGCGAATACACCACGGCCTCGGCCAGGATTTCCGGCACGTCGTTTTGCGTGATGCGCCAGGCCAGGCCCTCGGCGATGGCCGTTTTGCCCACGCCGGCTTCGCCCACCAGCAGCGGGTTGTTCTTGCGGCGGCGGCACAGGATCTGGATCGTGCGCTCGACTTCGTAGTGGCGGCCGATCAGCGGATCGATCTTGCCGTCCTTGGCTGCCTGGTTCAGGTTCTGGGTGAACTGCTCCAGTGGCGACGCCTTTTCGCTGCGCTCGCCGCCACCGCCCTCTTCGCCCTCGGCCTGGTTCTCGGCCTTGGCGGGTTCTGGCGGCTCGCCCTTCTTGATGCCGTGGGCGATGAAGTTCACCACGTCCAGGCGCGTCACGCCCTGCTGGTGCAGGTAGTACACGGCATGCGAATCCTTTTCGCCGAAGATGGCCACGAGCACGTTCGCGCCCGTGACTTCCTTCTTGCCATTGCCCGTGGACTGCACGTGCATGATGGCGCGCTGGATCACACGCTGGAAGCCCAGGGTCGGCTGGGTGTCCACCTCGTCGGTGCCGGCGACCTGGGGCGTGTTGTCTTTGATAAAGTTCGACAGCGATGAACGCAGATCATCGATGTTGGCCGAACATGCGCGCAGCACCTCCGCTGCGCTGGGGTTATCGAGCAATGCAAGCAACA
>NZ_JBITVD010000011.1:58961-255411 GCF_044542805.1 Acidovorax sp. NPDC077693
CTTTGTGCTTGCGTGGAAGGGATAACTTTAGATCGGGACAAAAGACCTGTTATTCAACAGGCTCACTGACACATTGCAGTGGGTGGCCCGCCTTGAGGGCGGCGTCAAGCACTTGCTCCACCTTGGTGGCGGCCACGTCGCGGGAATACACCCCGCAAACGCCTTTGCCATCGAGATGGATTTTCAACATGATCTGGGTCGCTTGTTCACGGTCCTTGCTGAAGAATTCCTGCAAAACCACGATGACGAACTCCATGGGGGTGTAGTCGTCATTGAGCATGACCACCTGGTACATCTGCGGCGGCTGGGTCTTTTGCGTGCGTCTCTCGAGCACGACCGAACCGCCGTCATCCCGCGCTGGCCGTGTGACGGGCGGCGCGGTGGGGGGTGAAGGTGGTTGAGTTGCCATGAAAATCATTCTAGCCATCCGCGCGGCCTGCTGCCGCGAGAGAAATCTGGCGTTGATACTGTTTTTTTCAAGTCCATGCCGCTACACCCTCAGCCGTGGTCGTACACCACGGTCGCCGAACCGCTGCCCACCTGGGCCGTCCAGGCGGCCAGCGCGGCATCGGTGGGGTAGAAACGCGCGCTTTCACCCAGTTGCAGTTCCGCCACGGCGGCGACCCCCTCGGCGGCGCAGCGCACGCCCATGCGCACCTTGAGGCCGTGCACCAGCGGCTCGCCCTCGGTGAGTTCCTCGCGGCGCGGCGGGAACTCCCGCACCAGGCGGGGCACGTCCGGGCCCTTGTCGCCCACCTGCACGTGCAGATATTTGCCAAAACGGCAGCGCGCCCCGGCCAGGTCCCACACCTGCTGCACCTTGACCCTGAGCCCGCCGCTGAAATGGTCAAGTTGCAAGCGGCCCATCATGACCACGAACTCGTCTTCCTTGAGCTGGTTGCGGTAGGTGTTGAGCAGCGCCTCGTCGGCCGAGGCCTCGATGACCGCCGACTTGTCGTCGAGCTTGAACAACGCCAGCTTGCCGCGCTGTCCGTTGATGACGCGAAAGTCGCTGATGATGCCGGCGAGCACCTGGGACTCGCGGCTGTCGAGCAGCTCCTCGATGGACGTGCGAACGAAACGCCGCACCTCGGTGGCGACTTCGTCGAACAGGTGGCCCGACAGGTAGAAGCCCACGGCGGTTTTTTCGAGCGTGAGCCGCTCCTTGATGCCCCATGGCAATGCATCGACCAGCTCTGGCTCCTGCGTGCTGGAGCCGTGCGCGTCGTCGCCCATCATGTCGAACAGCCCGCCCTGGTTCACATTGGCCAGCGTGGCGGCGGCAAAGTCGAAGGCCCGGTCGATGGATGCGACCATCGCCGCGCGGTTCATGTTGATCGAGTCGAACGCGCCGGCCTTGATCAACGCCTCCACCGAGCGCTTGTTCATGCGAGCCTTGTCCACGCGCAGGCAAAAATCGAACAGGCTCTTGAAGGGACCTGTGGTGGAGCCGTTCGGGCCCTCGCCCCGCCCTTCGCGCGCTGCCACGATGGCCTCGATGGCCTGCTGGCCCGTGCCCTTCACGGCACCCAGGCCGTAGCGGATGATCTTGTCCGTCACGGGCTCGAAGCGGTACTTGCCGCGGTTCACGTCCGGCGGTTCGAAGGTGATGCCGAAATGCTTGACCGCATCCTCGAACAGCACCTTGAGCTTGTCGGTGTCGTCCATTTCCACCGTCATGTTGGCGCAGAAGAACTCGGCGGTGAAGTGCACCTTGAGCCAGCCGGTGTGGTACGCCAGCAGGGAATACGCGGCAGCGTGCGACTTGTTGAAGCCGTAGCCCGCGAACTTCTCCATCAGGTCGAACACTTCGTCGGCCTTGGCTTGGTCGATGCCGTGGGTGGCCAGGGCACCAGCGCGAAACTTTTCGCGGTGTTCGGCCATTTCTTCGGCCTTCTTCTTGCCCATGGCCCGGCGCAGCAGGTCGGCGCCGCCCAGGCTGTAGCCGCCCAGGATCTGCGCGGTCTGCATCACCTGCTCCTGGTAGACCATGATGCCGTAGGTCTCGCTGAGCATGTCGGCCACGGCGGGGTGCGGATACTCCACCACCTCCTTGCCGTGCTTTCGGTTCACGAAGCTGGGGATCAGGTCCATGGGACCGGGGCGGTACAGCGCGTTCAGCGCGATCAGATCTTCCAGGCGGCTGGGGCGCGCCTCTTTCAGCATGCCCTGCATGCCGCGGCTTTCAAACTGGAACACGGCCTCGGTCTTGCCCTCGGAGAACAGCCGGTAGGTCGGTCCGTCGTCCAATGGAATGTTCTCGTACGCAAAGTTCTCCTGGCCCTTGTGGCGCTTCATGATGAACTCGCGCGCGATCTCCAGGATGGTGAGCGTGGCCAGGCCCAGGAAGTCGAACTTCACCAGGCCGATGGCCTCCACGTCGTCCTTGTCGTACTGGCTCACGGCCGACTCGCTGCCGGGCTGCTGGTACAGCGGGCAGAAATCGGTGAGCTTGCCCGGCGCGATCAGCACGCCCCCGGCATGCATGCCGATGTTGCGGGTCATGCCCTCGAGCTTTTGCGCCATCTCGATGATGGTCTTGACGTCTTCTTCCTTGCGCACGCGCTCGTAGAGCATGGGCTCCAGTTCCAGCGCGTAGTTGTTCTTGTCGCCCTCTTTCTTCACCTCGGGCGGGTACGCCAGGGTGTAGGACATGCCGGGCTTGCCGGGCACGAGTTTGGAGATGCCGTCGCAGAACATGTAGCTCATGTCCATCACACGGCCCACGTCGCGGATGGCCGCCTTGGCCGCCATGGTCCCGAAGGTGGCGATCTGGCTCACGGCGTTCTTGCCGTACTTGTCCTTCACGTAGTCGATCACGCGGTCGCGGTTGGACTGGCAAAAGTCGATGTCGAAGTCGGGCATGGACACCCGCTCCGGGTTCAGGAACCGCTCGAACAGCAGGTTGTACTCCAGCGGGTCCAGGTCGGTGATCTTGAGCGCATAGGCCACCAGCGATCCCGCACCCGACCCCCGGCCCGGCCCCACCGGGCAGCCGTTGGTCTTGGCCCACTGGATGAAGTCCCCCACGATGAGGAAGTAGCCCGGAAAGCCCATCTTGAGGATGGTGCCCAGCTCGAACTCCAGGCGCTCCACATACCGTGGGCGCTCCTTGTCGCGCTTGGCCTCGTCGGGAAAGAGGTGCTTCAAGCGCGCTTCCAGCCCCTCGAACGACGCAAACCGGAAGTACTCGTCGGCCGGCATGCCGTTGGGCGTCGGAAAATCGGGCAATTGCGGCTTGCCCAGCACCAGCGTCAGGTTGCAGCGCTTGGCCACTTCCAGGGTGTTGGTGATGGCCGTGGGCACGTCGGCGAACAGGGCCTGCATCTCGGCGCTGGTCTTGAAATACTGCTCGCGCGTGAACTTGCGCACCCGGCGCTGGTTGGCCAGGATCTCGCCTTCGGCGATGCAGATGCGCGCTTCATGGGCCTCGTAGTCGTCGGCCGTCGCGAACTGGACCGGGTGCGTGGCCACCACGGGCAGGTTCAGGCGCGCGGCCAGTTGCACGGCCGCGATCACATGGGCTTCGTCGTCCGCACGGCCGGCCCGCTGGATCTCCATGTAAAAGCGGTGAGGAAATATGCCCGCCAGCTCCAGCGCCACATTGGCGGCCCCGGCGTCGTCCCCCTTCATCAGCGCCTGGCCCACCGGCCCGGCCTGCGCCCCGGCCAGGGCAATCAGGCCCTCGCCCAGTTCGCGCAGCCAGTCCCAGGTGCACACGGGCACGTTCTTGACGATGTTGCGCGTCCAGGCACGGGCCAGCAACTCGCACAAATTCAGGTAGCCCTGCTTGTTCTGCACCAGCAGCACGATGCGCGCCGGAGGGCCGGACTCGGCGGCGACATTGACTTCGGCCCCGATCAGCGGCTTGACGCCCTTGCCCCGCGCCTCCTTGTAGAACTTGATGGCGCCGAAAAGGTTGTTGAGGTCGGTGATGGCCAGGGCGGGCTGGCCGTCCTTGGCGGCAGCCTTGGCCACCTCATCGATTCGGTTGGTACCGTCAACGACGGAAAACTCGGTGTGCAGGCGCAGGTGAACAAACATAGAGGGCCATTGTAAAAAGCCCGGCGCCCCGCGCCGCACAAAACTCGCGATACCCACCCCATCTGGGGCAGTGCTGCGGCCGGTACAATGCCCTTTTGCCTCCCGGGCCCCAGGCCGGATCGAGACCGGCTGGCACAGGGCAGCCCTCGCCGCGACCGCGGCCAGCGCTCTGGCCAGCCAGGCACACTCTGTTTCTTTTTTGCTGAAAGCCTCTTTCGATGCTGCGTGCTCCACTGCCCCTTGTCTCCGCCTTGCTGGTCGCTGGTCTGCTGGCAGCCTGCTCCACCACCACCGACGACAAGACGGCCGGCTGGAGCCCCAACCGCATCCATTCGGAAGCCAAGGACGAAATGAACAGCGGCGCCTACGACAAGGCGATCCCGCTGCTCGAAAAGCTAGAAGGCCGCGCCGCTGGCACGCCGCTGGCGCAACAGGCCCAGCTGGACAAGGCCTACTCGCACTTCAAGGCCGGCGAAAAGGCCCAGGCCATCGCCACGCTGGACCGCTTCATGAAACTGCACCCGGCCAGCCCGGCCCTCGACTACGCCCTGTACCTGAAGGGCCTGGTCAACTTCAACGACAACCTGGGGCTGTTCTCGTTCATCTCCCGCCAGGACCTGTCCGAGCGCGACCAGAAGGCCGCCAAGGATTCGTTCGAGTCGTTCAGCGAGCTGGCCACGCGGTTTCCGGATTCGCGCTACGCGCAGGACGCCCGCCAGCGCATGACGTACATCGTGAATTCGTTGGCGCAGTACGAAGTGCACGTGGCCCGCTACTACTTCCAGCGCGGCGCCTATGTGGCGGCGATCAGCCGCGCACAGGTGGCGCTGGCCGACTACCAGGGCGTGCCAGCCCTCGAAGAAGCCCTGTACATCCTGATCCAGTCGTATGACGCGCTGGGCATGACCCAACTGCGCGACGATGCACGCCGCGTGATGGACAGCTCCTACCCCCAGAGCGCCTACCTGCGTGGCGACGTCAAGGGCAAGTCGGATCCGTGGTGGAAGGTCTGGTAAGCGCCTCCAGCGCTTCGTTGAATTCCTGATCCGATTCCAGCCGCCGCATGGGCGGCAGCGCGGCCAGCAGGCGCTTGCCGTAGCCCATGGTGACCAAGCGGGTGTCGCCCACCACCAGGATGCCCCGATCGGTCTCCCGCCGGATCAGCCGGCCCGCGCCCTGCTTCAGGGCCACCGCAGCCTCTGGCAATGCGTAGGCCTTGAACGCCTTGCCGCCTGATTTTTCGATGCGCTGCGTGCGCGCCTCGACCAGCGGGTCGCCAGGTGGCGGAAACGGCAGCTTGTCGATGACCACCAGTTGCAGCGCATCGCCGGGCACGTCGAACCCCTCCCAGAAGGTGGCAGACGCCACCAGGATGCAGCCAGGCTGGCCGTGGTCCGATCCCTCACGGAAGCGCTCCATCAAGCGCCGCTTGGGCCCGTTGCCTTGCACCAGCACCTCCAGCGCCCCGGTGGCACCCCACCGCGCGGTCAGTGCATCGCCAATGGAGCGCAGCGCCCTGAGCGTGGTGGTGAGCACCAGGGTGCGCCCGCCCAATATCGCCGCTGCGTCGCCCACCCAGCGTGCCAAGGCGCCACTGTGGGCCGGGTCCGCCGGCGCTGGCAGGTGCCGCGGCACATACAGCGCCGCCTGCACCGCGTAGTCGAACGGGCTCGCGACCCGCAGGATGGTCGCGTCCTGCAGGCCGGCCCGCTCCGTGAACCAGGTGAGTTGGTCGTCGTCGCCGAGCGTGGCAGACGTGAAGATCCACGCCCTGCCCGGGCCTGCTTCTGCGGCCGGTACCGGCCATCCATCAGGGTCCGATTCCTCTTGAGGAGCCGCCAGCAGCCGCGTGCGCATGGCCTCGGCAATGTCCAGTGGCGATTCGATCAGCCGCAACTGGCCGCCCGTGTCGACCCAGCGCACGGCGTCGGGCTGCGGGGGTCCGGCAAACCGGGCCAGGCGCGCCAGCAACTCAGAACCCCGTTCGTACAGGCGCACAAAATCCGGGGCCATCTCGCTCACGGTGTCCAGGGCTTCCTGCGCGTCGGCGCACGCCTGGCCCACGCGGTGCAGCGCGGCGCTCCAGTCAGCCTCGCGTACACCCTCGGGCGCCTCGTCGGTCCAGCGCAGCCGGGAGGGCCCGCGGGAGTCGCCCGCCACCAGGACCAGATCCCGCACGGCCTGGTCGACGCCAGCGGCCAGGCCCTGCCAGTCGGCCAACCCGCGGGCGTGTTGCAGGCCCGCTGCCAGCAGGTCCCGACCGAAGTCCATCAGCTGTCCGGTAGACAGCTGCAGCCCCAGAAACTGCACACCCGTTTCGTTGATCTGGTGCGCCTCGTCGAAGACCACCACACGCACTGACGGCAGCAGCTCTGCCATTCCGGACTCGCGCACCGCCACGTCCGCAAAGAACAAATGGTGGTTGATGACCACGATGTCCGCAGCCAGGGCCTCGCGGCGGGCCAGGTGCACGTGGCATTCCCGAAACCGCGGGCACTGCGAGCCGAGGCAGTTCTCGCGCGTGGAGGTGACCAGCGGGATCACGGGCGAACGGTCGTCCAGGCCCGTCAGCTCGGACAGGTCGCCCGAGCGCGTGCTGCGGGACCACTCCTCGACCTTGGCCAGCACGCGGGCCACGCCGCGCTCCTGCCCCAGCACATCGTGGCGGGCGCGCTCCATCCGGTACAGGCACAAGTAGCTGGCACGGCCCTTGAGCAGCGCCATGCGCACCGGCAGCCCGAGCGTCTGGGCCAGCAGCGGAAGGTCGCGCGCAAACAACTGGTCCTGCAGCGCCTTGGTAGCGGTGGACAGCAACACGCGCTCGCCACTGAGCAGCGCGGGCACGAGGTACGCAAAGGTCTTGCCCACGCCCGTGCCGGCCTCCACCACGAGGGCACCGCCCTCCTCCATCGTCTTGGCCACAGCGGCTGCCATGCGGGTCTGGCCCTCGCGCGGCTGGAAATGCGGGTCGGCCCGCGCCAGCACCCCGAGCGGCGCGAACACCTCTTGCACCATATCGGCCAGGGCCATCAGCCGGGCACTCTCAGGTCACCGCTCGCAAGACGCGGCCACGCGCGGGCGCGGGCCTGGGCACAGGCGCGCCAGCCGACGCCGTGCAGCGGCGGGCGATGGTGGGGAATGAAAGCAAGCGCTTGGGCCGGTGCGTGCAGGGCGGCGCGGCGGGCACACACCGGAGGGCCAGCGAGCCACCGGCGGGACGTGAAAAATGGAGGATTCAAGGCAAAGCAGCCATCACTTGGCAAAAATGCCACAGGCGGGCAGATAATAAGCCTTTGGCCCCCGCTCTGCGGAGGCCGCTACTGCACGCGCCCACACAATCCACAGCATGACCAAAGCCTTTCGCCTCATCGCGTCCACCGGCATCCACAAGGGCGACCGGGAGTACCAGCAAGACCAGGTGGCCCTGATTTCGCATGAGCGGCACAACGGCTGCGTGCTGGGCGTCATTGCCGACGGCATGGGCGGCCGCAGCGGCGGGCGCAAGGCGTCCGACCAGGTCATGATGACGGCGCGCCAGCTGTTCGAGCGCTATTCACCCGACACGGACGACCCGGTGACCATGCTCAAGAGCATGGTGGAAGAAGCCCACATCGTCATTCGCCTCACGGCCATCTCCGCTGAGCAGGAACCCCACAGCACCATTGCGGCCTTCCTCATCAACCCCCGCGGCGATTGCCATTGGGTGCATGCCGGCGATTCGCGCATCTACCACTTCCAGGGAGCGCGCATGGTGTTTCGCACGAGCGACCATTCGTACGTGCAGGCGCTCGTGGACCGGGGCGAACTGACCGAGGCGGAAGCCAACAACCACCCCCATTCGAACATCCTGGTGGGCTGCCTGGGCACTGAAAGCGACCCGCCCATCACCACCCACGTGATCCCCCAACTGCAGCCCGGCGATGTGCTGATGGCCTGCAGCGATGGCGTGTGGCACTATTTCTCGCCGACGGAGCTCGGGTCCGTGGTCGATTCGCTTTCGCCCCGCGAAGCCACCGAGTTCCTGATCGAAAAAGCCCGCTCCCGGGCCCGCGGCGGCGGCGACAACCTGTCGCTGGTCATCGTCAAGATGGAGGCGCTGGTGGAAGAAAAGAAGGTGCCTCGCCTGACCCCTGTGGAGGCAGGCCGGCCCTGAGCGGGCATGGTGGTCTGAGCTCTGGTTCCACCCAGTTCGGAGCGGATTGGCGAGGGCCATTTTTGCCTCAGCTTCGCCGTCGACTCTCGCAGGATTTGCTTCAGATGCGCGGCCAGTCCCTTCACGGGAGGCCGCAGAGCCAGCCTGCAAATCCAGGCCTGCCCGCGGCCCGAGCGGCCTACTGAGCCGCCGACGCAGGTGGCAGCGGCGCAGCGGGCTTGCGCCCCTGGGCTACCGCCTCGGCCTGGGCCTTCTCCACGCGGGCACGGCGCTCCTCAGCGGCTTTGAGCGCTTCGGCGTGCTTGGCGCGGGCCTGCGCTGCCCGCTCGGCGTTCTCTGCGGCCCGGCTTTTTTGCTCTTCGGTGTGCTTTTGCAGATTGCTGCGCTGCTGCTGCGCCCGCAACTCTGCCTCGTGGTCCCGCTGCGCCTTGGTGGCCTGCGGGTCGGCCGCGGGCTTATTGCGCAGCACGGCGTCAGGGCCGGCGCCTGCCGGCGTGTTGGCGGGCATGGGGCGCTGTTTCTCTTCGATGGACTTGCGGCGATCGGCCGCCTTTTCCTTGCGCTCGGCATCGTTGAGCTCGATCTCCTGCGCCCGCAGGCGGGTCTCGGCATCGCGCACCCGTGCGCGAACGATTTTCAGGCAGTCCTCTGCCGCAAAGAGTTGGTAGCAGGCAGCCTCGTCCTTCGTGCGCTGGGCCTTCACCGCCTCGCGTTCATGGCGGATGCGGTCATGCTCGGCCTTGCGGTGCGCCGCAGACGCTGCGCGGGCACCGGTGGTGGCGTCGTTGGGACCAGAGGCAGATGCTGCAGATGCCGGGGCAGATGCCGCAGTCTCCGCGGCAGATTGCGCCAGCGCGCTCGCGCCAGGCGTGCAGGCCAGCAGCGCTGCGAGGGAGAGGGCCAGATACTTCATCATGTCAGCCCAGTGTCCACGTTGCGGCGCTCCAGCGCCAGGAATTCCTTGGACTGCATTTCGTTGAGCCGCGACACCGTGCGCGGAAACTCGTGCGCCAAGGGCCCTTCGGTGTACAGCTGCTCGGGCGGCACGGCGGCCGACATGATGAGCTTGACACGGCGGTCGTACAGCACGTCGACCAGCCAGGTGAAGCGCCGCGCAGGCGACGCCATGCTCACCGGCATGTACGGCACGTCGGAGAGCAGCACCGTATGGAACTGCGTGGCGATCTCCAGGTAGTCGTTCTGGGACCTCGGGCCGCCACACAGCGTCTTGAAATCGAACCAGACCACCCCGCCCGCCTTGCGCCGGGCGCGGATCTCCCGCTGTTCGATGTGCAGCAGCGGGTCTTCGTCGTGCACTTCGGCCAGCTTGTCGAACGCCTCGCCCATCTCGGCATCGGCCTCGGGCCCGAGGGGCGTGTGGTAGAGCCTGACCTGCTCCATGGTGCGGCGGCGGTAGTCGGTGCCGTTGTCGACGTTGACCACCTCCAGCCGCTCGTTGAGCAGCGCAATCGCCGGCAGGATGCGGTCGCGGTGCAGGCCGCCCGGGTACAGCTCGTCGGGCATGAAGTTGGAGGTGGTGACGAACCCCACCCCGTTGTCGAACAGCGATACCAGCAGCCGGTGCAGGATCATCGCGTCCGTGATGTCCGCCACATGGAACTCATCGAAGCAGATGAGCTTGTAGCGCTTGGCGATGCGCTCGCCCAGCACATCGAGCGGGTTGACCGTGCCCTGCAGCCCCACCAGCTCGCGGTGCACTTCGCGCATGAACTCGTGGAAATGCAGGCGCACCTTGCGCTTCAAGGGTACGGCGTTGAAGAAGCATTCCATGAGAAAGCTCTTGCCCCGCCCCACCCCGCCGTACATGTACACACCGCGCGGAATGTCCGGCCGGTTGATGAGCTTCTTGAGCGCGTTCGAACGCCGCTCCTTGTACTGCGCCCACTCGTCGGCGCAGCGCTGCAGCGCATCCACGGCCCGCAACTGCGCGGGGTCGCTTTGGTAGCCTTTGGAGGCCAGTTCGGCCAGATAAGCCTGTTTGACAGTCACGGGATGGGCACCACTCTGATACTATGAATTTGATAGCGCCTACCGCTTTCCTGGCAAGCGGTAGGGCCGTTTTTTATTCAAATATCAGAAGTTGAGGGTGCGCTTGTCCACGGCCAGCGCCGCTTCCTTGGTGGCTTCGCTCAAGCTGGGGTGCGCGTGGCAGATGCGTGCGATGTCTTCGCTGCTGGCCTTGAACTCCATGGCCACCACGGCTTCGGAGATCAGCTCGCTCGCCTGTGGGCCCACGATGTGCACGCCCAGGATTTCATCGGTGTCGGCATCCGCCAGCATCTTGACCATACCGGTCGTGTCGCCCAGCGCTCGTGCGCGGCCGTTGGCCAGGAACGGGAAGGTGCCGGCCTTGTACTTGACGCCGTCGGCCTTGAGTTGCTGTTCGGTGCGGCCCACCCATGCGATCTCGGGGCTGGTGTAGATGACCCAGGGCACGGTGTTGAAGTTCACGTGGCCATGCTGGCCGGCAATGCGCTCAGCCACGGCAACGCCTTCTTCCTCGGCCTTGTGCGCCAGCATCGGGCCACGCACCACGTCGCCCACCGCCCACACGCCGGGCAGGTTGGTCTTGCAGTCGGCATCGACCACGATCGCACCGCGCTCGTCCAGGGCCAGGCCCACGGCTTCGGTGTTCAGGCCGATGGTGTTGGGCACGCGGCCGATGGAGACGATGAGCTTGTCCACCTCCAGCGCCTGGGCTTCGCCCTTGGCGTTGGTGTAGGCGATGGAGACGCCCTTCTTGCCGGTCTTGATCTCGCCGACCTTCACGCCCAGCTCGATCTTCAGGCCTTGCTTGTCGAAAGCCTTCTTGGCCTCCTTGGCGATCTGCTCGTCCACCGCGCCCAGGAACGTGGGCAGGCCTTCGAGGATGGTGACTTCGGCACCCAGGCGGCGCCAGACCGAGCCCATTTCCAGGCCGATCACGCCCGAGCCGATGAGACCGAGCTTCTTGGGCACCGCGCCCACGCGCAGCGCGCCGTCGTTGGACAGCACGAATTCTTCATCGAACGGCGTGCCAGGCAGCGCACGGGCGTTGGAGCCGGTGGCGATGATGATCTGCTTGCCGGTGATGGACTCTTCGGCGGCGCCTGCCACCTTGATCTCGTAGCCACCTTCGGCAGCCTTCACAAAGGAACCACGGCCATGGAAGAAGCTGACCTTGTTCTTCTTGAACAGGTACAGGATGCCGTCGTTGTTCTGCTTCACGACGGTGTCCTTGCGGGCGATCATCTTGGCCACGTCCATCTTGACGTCGCTGGCCGTGATGCCATGCTCGGCAAAGTGCTTGTTGGCGTGCTCGAAATGCTCGGACGACTGCAGCAGCGCCTTGGACGGAATGCAGCCCACGTTGGTGCAGGTGCCGCCCGGTGCAGGGCCGCCCTTTTCGTTCTTCCACTCGTCGATACAGGCCACGTTGAAGCCCAGCTGGGCAGCGCGGATGGCGGCGATGTAGCCGCCGGGGCCACCACCGATGACGATTACGTCGAATTGTTTGCTCATGTCGGTCTCACTCAATCAATCGTTCATTGGAAAAAAACCCACCGGCGGAATTGGCATGAGCCAGCCGCACGAGTGGGTCCAAAAGATGCATCTCAAAGGGCGCTATGCGCCACTCCCACCGGCCTGTGAGACGCGCGGTGCCCTGCTGCCAGCGACCGCCGCGCAAGGGCCGCCCCGCCGCGCTGGCGGTGTCCCCCTTCCCGAATTGCGCAGCAATTCGAGAGAAGGGGGAAGGCGCGAAGCGACTCAGGGGGTTGCATCTCAAATATCGAACAGCAGGCGCGATGGGTCTTCCAGCGCATCCTTCATCGCCACCAGGCCCAGCACGGCTTCACGGCCGTCGATGATGCGGTGGTCGTAAGACATGGCCAGATAGTTCATCGGGCGCACCACGACCTGGCCGTTCTCGACCATGGCGCGGTCCTTGGTGGCGTGCACGCCCAGGATGGCCGATTGGGGTGGGTTGATGATGGGGGTGGACATCATCGAGCCGAAGGTGCCGCCGTTGGAGATGGAGAACGTGCCACCGGTCATCTCTTCGATGCCCAGCTTGCCTTCGGCCGCCTTCTTGCCGAACTCGGCGATCTTCTTTTCGATGTCGGCGAAGCTCATCTGGTCTGCATTGCGCAGGATGGGCACCACCAGGCCACGGGGCGAGCCCACGGCGATACCGATGTCGAAGTAGCCGTGGTAGACGATGTCGTTGCCGTCCACCGACGCATTCAGCACGGGGTACTTCTTGAGGGCGTGCACGGCGGCCTTCACGAAGAAGGACATGAAGCCCAGCTTGGTACCGTGTTCCTTGGTGAAGGAGTCCTGGAACTTCTTGCGCAGGTCCATCACAGGGGCCATGTTCACTTCATTGAACGTGGTCAGGATGGCGTTGGTCGACTGCGACTGCAGCAGACGCTCGGCCACGCGGGCGCGCAGGCGGCTCATGGGCACGCGCTGCTCGGGACGGCCGCTCAGGTCTTCCTTGGCAGCAGGGGCCGACACCTGGGGCAGCGCCTTGGTGGGTACGCCCGTCGGGATCGTGCTGGGGGCTGCGACCGCAGCCTTGGCGGTACCGCCAGCACCACCAGCGACGGCGCCGAGCACGTCACCCTTGGTCACGCGGCCATCCTTGCCTGTACCGGCCACAGCCGATGCGGACAGGTTGTTCTCGGCCAGCAGCTTGGCAGCGGCAGGCATGGCGACGTCACCCTTGGAACCGCCAGCAGCAGGTGCAGGAGCCGCAGCGGCGGGTGCCGGTGCAGCAGCAGCGGCAGGGGCCGCCGAAGGAGCCGCAGCGCCTGCCTTGCCTTCGGTGTCGATCTTGGCGATGAGCTGGTCGGCCACCACGGTGGCGCCATCGCCCTGGATGATTTCAGCCAGCACGCCAGCGGATGGCGCGGGCACTTCGAGCACGACCTTGTCGGTTTCGATCTCGATGAGGATTTCGTCCACGGCCACGGCTTCACCGGCCTTCTTCTTCCAGGTCAGCATGGTGGCTTCTGCCACGGATTCGGACAGCTGGGGGACTTTGACTTCTACGATAGCCATTTTGAATTCTTTCAGTAGGGTTCTGTTTGTTCTGTGTTCGTTCGGGTAGCTGGCCTTACTTGGTCAGGACAAACCCCTTGAGCTTGGCAAATGCGCCGTCGACCAGCGCCTTTTGCTGTTCCTGGTGCAGGTGCGAATAACCCACCGCAGGCGACGCCGATGCCGCGCGGCCGGAGTAACCCAGCTTCTGGCCTTCGAGCATGTTCTCGTGGATGTTGTGCTGGATGAAGAACCAGGCGCCCTGGTTCTGTGGCTCGTCCTGGCACCACACGATGTCCGTCGCGTTGGGGTACTTCTTGAGCTCTGCAGCAAAGGCCTTGTGCGGGAACGGGTACAGCTGTTCCACGCGGATGATGGCCACGTCGTCGTCTTCACGCTCGGTGCGCTTCTTCACGAGGTCGTAGTACACCTTGCCGGAGCAGGCGATCACGCGCTTGACCTTGGCGGCCTTCTTCACGATGGCCTCGTCCTGCTCTGGAATCACCGTCTGGAAGCTGCCCTTGGTGAACTCGGACAGCGGCGAGGTGGCGTCCTTGTTGCGCAGCAGCGACTTGGGCGTCATGATGATCAGCGGCTTGCGCAGATCGCGCACCATCTGGCGGCGCAGGATGTGGAAGATCTGGCTCGCCGTCGTCGGTTGCACCACCTGCATGTTGGCATCGGCCGACAGCTGCATGAAGCGCTCCAGGCGTGCCGAGCTGTGCTCGGGGCCCTGGCCTTCGTAGCCGTGCGGCAGCATCAGCGTGATGCCGTTCACGCGGCCCCACTTCACTTCGCCAGAGGCGATGAACTGGTCGATCACGACCTGCGCGCCGTTGGCGAAGTCGCCGAACTGGGCTTCCCAGATCACCAGCGTGTTGGGGTCGTTGGACGCATAGCCGTATTCGAAGCCCAGCACCGCCTCTTCGGACAGGATGGAGTCGATCACGACGAACGGAGCCTGGTTCTCGCTCACGTTCTGCAGTGGCACGTAGGTGCCGATGTCCCACTTCTCGCGCTTTTGGTCATGGATGACCGAGTGGCGGTGCGTGAAGGTACCGCGGCCGCAGTCTTCGCCCGACAGGCGCACCGGGAAGCCACTGGCCACCAGGGAGGCGAAAGCCATGTGCTCGCCCATGCCCCAGTCCACGGGGATGTCGCCACGGCCCATCGCAGCGCGGTCGTCGTACACCTTCTTGACCAGCTGGTGCGGCGTCACGCTCTCGGGGATGGTGGTGATCTTCTCGGCCAGGCGCTTCCACTCGGCCAGGGGGATGGCCGTGTCGCCAGCGTCCGTCCACTTCTTGCCCAGGAACGGGCTCCAGTCCACGGCGTACTTGCTCTTGAAGTTGGTCAGCACGGGGTCGATGGTGTGCTTGCCCGAGTCCATGGCGGCGCGGTAGGCCTTGACCATGTCGTCGCCCAACGTCTCGCCCAGGCCTTGCGTGGCCAGCTTGTCGGCATACAGCTTGCGCGTGCCGGGGTGCTGACCGATCTTCTTGTACATCAGCGGCTGCGTCAAAGCAGGTGTGTCCTGCTCGTTGTGGCCCAGCTTGCGGAAGCAGATGATGTCCACGACCACGTCCTTCTGGAACTCCATGCGGAACTCCAGGGCGAGCTGGGTGGCCAGCACCACGGCTTCAGGGTCGTCGCCGTTCACGTGCAGCACGGGCGACTCGACCATCTTCACGATGTCGGTGCAATACAGCGTCGAGCGTGCATCGCGCGGGTCGGACGTGGTGAAACCGATCTGGTTGTTGATGATGATGTGCACCGTACCGCCCGTGGAATAACCACGGGTCTGTGCCAGTGCCAGCGTTTCCTGGTTCACGCCCTGGCCGGCAAAGGCCGCGTCGCCGTGCACCAGCACGGGCAGCACCTGCTTGCCCTGGGGGTCGGCACGGCGGTCCATGCGGGCACGCACCGAGCCTTCGACCACGGGGTTCACGATTTCCAGGTGGGAAGGATTGAACGCCAGCGACAAGTGGACCGGGCCGCCAGGGGTGGTCACGTCGGAGCTGAAGCCTTGGTGGTACTTCACGTCGCCCGATGGCAGGTCTTCGGGTGCGGTGTGGTCGAACTCGGCGAACAGGTCCTTGGGCATCTTGCCCAGCGAATTGACGAGCACGTTCAGGCGGCCGCGGTGGGCCATGCCGATCACGATTTCCTGCACGCCCTTGGCGCCGGCAGACTGGATCAGCTCGTCCATCGCGGCGATGAAGCTTTCGCCACCTTCCAGCGAGAAACGCTTCTGGCCGACGTACTTGGTGTGCAGGAAGCGCTCCAGGCCTTCAGCAGCCGTCAGGCGGTCGAGAATCTGCTTTTTCTTGTCGGCACCGAAGCTGGGCTTGCTGCGGATGGTTTCCAGCTTTTCCTGCCACCAGCGCTTCTGGTTCTGGTCGGTGGCGTACATGTACTCGGCACCGATGGAGCCGCAATACGTTTCGCGCAGGGCGTTGATCAGCTCGCGCAGCGGCATCGATTCCTTGCCGAAGAACGTGTTGCTGGTGTTGAACACGACTTCCTGGTCGGAGTCGCTGAACCCGTAGAACGACGGTTCGAGTTCAGGGATCGCGGGGCGCTCGGTGCGCTTGAGGGGGTCCAAATCGGCCCAGCGCTGGCCCACGTTGCGGTATGCGGCAATCAGCTGCTGAACGGCGGTGCGCTTGCGGCCCAGTTCGGAGTCGGCGCCCGTGGCGACGACGACCTTGGTGCCGCCCTGCTTTGCACGCTCGGCAAAGGCATTGATGACGGGGAGGTGCGGGACGTCCTTGGCATTGCTGCCGTCCACTGCAGGCACATTTTGCAGTGCGTCAAAGTACTCGCGCCAGTTGTCTGGCACGCTACCTGGGTTGGCAAGGTAGTTTTCGTACATCTCTTCGACATACGGCGCGTTGCCGCCGAAGAGGTAGGTGTTGCCTTGGTAGGCTTGATAGACGGATGTCGTATCGCTCATATTCCGCTGACCTCCGCTTTCCTTGGGAAAGCATTAGCTGGTTGAGAAACCTTCCGCGACACGGCTGAACCGATTGGCGGATGCGACAGTGGCTGGGGAAGGGCCTGGTTGCGGGCGCCATTGTGCCACCGAACCGCCAACTACCCAACTTTGCGGGTCTTGCAGGGGCCAAAAAAGCAGTCTCCATCTGGGGCATCGGGCGCGGCTCGCTTACATTCGTGTATTCCTTTGCCACACACAACATGACGCCTGCCAACCTCCAGTCCAAAGCCTTTCTGCTGCTGCTGATCCTTGTCACCGTGGCCTTCGGGGCCATTCTCTGGCAGTTTCATGGGGCCGTCTTCTGGGGCGTGATTCTCGCCATCCTGTTTGCCCCCCTGCACCGCAAGCTGCTGCGGCGCATGCCCCGGCGCACCAACCTGGCAGCCCTGAGCACATTGGCGCTATGCCTGGTCGTCGTGATCCTGCCCATGACAGCGATCACGATCTCGCTCATCCAGGAAGCCACCGTGGTCTACGAGCGCATGCGCTCCGGGCAACTCAACTTCGGTCTGTACCTGCAGCAGATCATCTCGGCCCTGCCCGGCTGGGCCGTGAACCTGCTCGAACGCCTGAATCTCACGTCCGTATCCGAACTGCAGGAGAAATTCTCCTCGGTGGCCGTGCAAGCCAGCCAGTTCGTCGCCGCGCAGGCCCTGAGCATCGGCCAGAACACCCTGGAGTTCGTGGTGAGCTTCGGCATCATGCTGTACCTGCTGTTCTTCCTGCTGCGCGACGGCAACAGCCTGGCCCTGCGCATTGGCCAGGCCACGCCGCTCGACGAAGCCCACAAGCGCCAACTGGTGGACAAGTTCACCACCGTGATCCGCGCCACGGTCAAAGGCAACATCGTCGTGGCGGCCTCGCAAGGCGCCCTGGGCGGCCTGATCTTCTGGATCCTGGGCATCCAGGGGCCCGTGCTGTGGGGTGTGCTGATGGCCTTCCTGTCACTGCTGCCGGCCGTGGGCGCAGGCCTCATCTGGCTGCCGGTGGCCATCTATTTCCTCGCCACGGGTGCGGTATGGCAGGGCGTGGTGCTGATCGCCTACGGTGTGTTCGTGATCGGCCTGGTGGACAACGTGCTGCGTCCCATCCTCGTCGGCAAGGACACAAAGATGCCCGACTACGTCGTGCTGATCTCGACCCTGGGCGGCATGGCCCTGTTCGGCCTGACCGGCTTCGTCATCGGGCCCGTGATTGCGGCGCTGTTCATTGCCACCTGGGACCTGTTTGCGCCCAGCACTGGCAACCGCTCGACGCCACCCTGACCCCACGCCGCCCCTGCACCCTCCCTGCCAGGGTACCAGGGGCAACAAAAAAGGCCCTGTATTGCTACAGGGCCTCATGTTCTTGGTAGGACGTACTGGATTCGAACCAGTGACCAACGGATTAAAAGTCCGCTGCTCTACCAACTGAGCTAACGTCCCGACCTGTTGCAGGCAGCCGATTGATCAACTGCTGCAAAGCCTTGGATTATAGCGTCTTTTTGAGCGGTTTTTTCTGAATGCCAGCAGCGAGCTGATCGAGCACCCAGCCGGCGGCGCATTGGCCGAAGGTCGCGGTCACGGCCACGACGGAGCCGTAGCCGTGGCAATTCAGGGAGCCGTCGCCGTCGATGTTGCACGACGCATCGGGCGCGGCGACCGCCTCGCGGCTGAAGACGCAGGCGACTCCGATCTTCTTGCCGTCGCGCGGAGCGCGGTGCTCCTTGCGCAGCCGGTAGCGCACCTGGGCCAGCAGAGGGTCGTGCGTGGTGAGCGACAGGTCATCGATGTCGACCTTGTGCGCATGGCGCTTGCCGCCTGCGGCACCGACCACGATGTGCAGCACTCCCACATCGCGCGCCCAGGCGGCCATGGCGGTCTTGGCCTTGACCTGGTCGCAGGCATCGACCACGGCATCGACCGGATGCGGCAGCAGGCCGGGCCAATTCTCCGGGGTGGCGAAGTCGTCCACACAATGGACGGTGCAGGCAGGGTTGATCTGCGCAATGCGCTGCTGCATAGCCACGACCTTGGCCTGGCCGACGGTGTCGGTCAGCGCGTGGATCTGGCGGTTGATGTTGGATTCGGCGACATGGTCCATGTCCACCAGGGTGATGTGCCCCACCCCGCTGCGCGCCAGGGCCTCGGCGGTCCACGACCCCACACCGCCGACGCCGATGACGGCCACGTGGGCGTGGCGGATGCGGGCGGCACCCGCAACCCCGTACAGCCGCTCGAGCCCGCCGAAGCGCCGCGCCAGCTCTGCGGCAGGCGCGGCGTCCGGCAAAGAGACCTCGACGGTCATTGCTACTTCAGGCGCGAGAGACGCTCTTTGGCCGCCATGGCGGCTTCAGACTGGGGATAGGCCTTCACCAGATCTTCCAGCGTCTTGCGGGCCGCACGGGTGTCCTTGAGCTCGATCTGGCAGTTGGCGATCGACAAGGCGGCTTCCGGCGCGCGCGCGTGGGTCGGCGCGTCTGCCAGCATCAACTTGAAGTTGTTGATGGATTCCTTGTAGTCGCGCGTCGCGTACTGGGCATTGCCCAGCCAGAAGCGAGCCGATGGCACAAAGCCGCTGCGAGGGTATTGCCGCACGAAGGCGGCAAAGGCGGCACTGGCGTCCGGAAACTTGCCCGAACGGAACACGGCCAGCGCCGCGTCGAAGTCCCGTTTTTCAGCCGGGTCGGCCTGGAATTCCTGGCCGTCCTGCGTCACCTTCACGGGCTCGAACTGCCGCAGGCGCTCGTCCACGCCCTGGGCGATGTCCTTTTGCCGCTTTTGCAGGTCGGCCGCATCACGCAGCAATTGCTCGTTTTGGCCGCGCAGCTTGGACTGCTCCACACGCAGGGTCTCGATCTGCGTCTGCAGATCGAGCAAACTGCGGCGCAGCTGGCTGTTGTCTTCGCCCAGCCTGCGCACCTCGTCTGAGGAGCGCTGCTGGGCGGCCTGCAGGCCGTCGACCCGTTGGCGCATCTCCAGGATGGCGCGGCGTGCTTCATCGTCCTCAAACAGCGCTGCGTGGCTTGCCGGCACCAACACTGCCAGCAGCGTCGCCGCTGCCAGCGCCTTGCGGGGGAAGGAAAAAGACAACGCGCGCATTAACGATAGGACAGTTCAGCGCGGCGGTTTTGCGCGTGCGCGTCTTCCGAGTTGCCCGCCGCTGCGGGCTTTTCCTTGCCGAAGCTCACTGCTTCGATCTGGTTGTCCGGCACGCCCAGCAGGCCCAGCGAACGGCGCACGGCTTCTGCACGCTTTTGGCCCAGTGCCAGGTTGTACTCACGGCCGCCGCGGTCGTCGGTGTGGCCTTCGATCATGACCTTGCGGTTGCCGCCGGACTTGATGAAGCGGGAGTGCGCTTCGATCAGCGACTGGAATTCAGGCTTGATCACGTAGCTGTCGTAGTCGAAATACACGATGCGGGCCACGCCCTGGGGGCCTGCCGCGTCACGCGCCGATTGGCCCAGGTCCACACCTGCCACACCGCTTTGCGCCGTGTTGCCGGAG
The DNA here is from genome assembly GCF_044542805.1 of Acidovorax sp. NPDC077693. Taxonomy (NCBI): domain Bacteria; kingdom Pseudomonadati; phylum Pseudomonadota; class Betaproteobacteria; order Burkholderiales; family Comamonadaceae; genus Acidovorax; species Acidovorax sp. NPDC077693. The sequence goes on from NZ_JBITVD010000011.1 coordinate 78,685, forward strand.
TTGGCGCCACTGTTGTTCGCGCCCATGGTCGAGGTAGCGTTCTTGTCTTCGACAGGCACGTCGTCCAGCTTCACACCGGAGCTGCAACCAGCCATGAGCGCGACGATGGAAAGGGCGAGGGTAAAGCGTTTGATCATCCAAAATTCTCCTGAAAACTTGATAACTGAAACTGAAAATTAGTTCACTGCTTTTGAAACGGACCCCAGTCCGGTTCGCGGATATCGCCAGCCTGCCCCGCCAGACGCGCCTTGATCTTGCCGTCGAGCGTGGTGGTCATGAGCGCTTCGCGGCCCTGCTGCTGGGTCGCGTACACGATCAGGCGGCTGTTGGGCGCAAAACTGGGGTTTTCGTCGGCCGTCGAGTCGGTCACGGCATTCACCGTACCGCTGGACAAATCCATGACGTGGAGCTTGAAGGCGCCGCCCACACGGGAGATGTAGGCCAACCACTTACCGTCAGGGCTCACGCTCGGCGAGATGTTGTAGGACCCGGTGAAGGTCACGCGCTCGGCGTTGCCGCCGGATGCGGTCACCTTGTAGATCTGCGGCGCACCGCCGCGGTCGCTCACGAAATAGATGCTGCGGCCGTCGCCCGAGTACACGGGCTCGGTGTCGATGCCCGCGCTTTGCATCAGACGGCGTGGCTCACCGCCGTTGGCGTCGATGGTGTACAGCTGGGAGCCGCCATCGCGGCTCAACGTGACCGCCAGCGAGCGGCCGTCCGGCGCCCAGGCCGGCGCACTGTTGGAGCCGCGGAAGTTGGCGATCAGGCGGCGGCGGCCCGATGCGACGTCGTGCACGTACACCACCGGCTTGCGCGACTCGAACGACACGTACGCCAGCTGGCCGCCATTGGGGGACCAGGCAGGCGAGATGATGGGCTCGGGGCTGGACAGGGCCGATTGCGAGTTTTCGCCATCGGCATCGGCCACCCACAGGCTGTAGCGCGGGCCGGTCTTGGTGACGTAGGCGATGCGCGTCGAGAAAATGCCGCGCTCACCGGTGAGCTTTTCGTAGATGAAGTCCGCGATGCGGTGGGCCACCAGGCGCAGGTCTCCCTGCGTGACGACGAAGCTCTGGCCACCCAGGTCCTGGCCCTTGACGACATCCCACAGCCGAAAGCGGATGTCGAAACGGCCATCGGACAGCCGCGTGATGCTGCCGGTGGCCAGCGAATCGGCGCTTTTCTGGCGCCACAGGGCGACGTCCGGGCGGGCCGTTTCATCCAGCGCGGCACCCGTGGCGTCGACAGCGCGGAACTGGCCGCTGCGCTCCAGGTCGGCCTGCACGATGGCAGCGATCTTCTGGGGTGCCTGCGCTTCGCCCCGGAAGGGCGCTATGGCGATGGGCAACTGGGTGAGACCCACACCCGTGACCTCGACGCGAAACTGCGCAAGGGCCGGAACGGCGGGTGTGGCGATCAGCGCGGCCAGCACGTGGCGGCGCAGTGGGTGCGGCAGGGCCGCGGAAGGTTTTTGAGATGGGATTCGATCTGTGGTCATTGGCATCCAGCATTGGCCGAACAGGACATTGAACAGGCTCTGAGCAACCCCGAATGTTACACACAGCGGGAAAACCCCTGTGACAAACTGTGCGCCAGTCCTGCAAAGGGTGCTCATTTTTTTGACATGCAGCGCGGCGGCACACTGCGGCCGGCTGCAGGCACAAACGTAGAATCGGCCGCACATGCAAGCCACCAACCCAGGCGCCGCGCCTGCCCCAGCCCCCGTCGCCCCCCCTGCCAGCCTGACCACACGCCTTAAACGGTTATCCGTTTACTTTGGCAACCAGCGGCTGGCCTGGAGCCTGGCGATTGCGGCGACGCTCATCGGGGCCATCACCGAACCGCTCATACCCGCCTTGCTGCAGCCGCTGCTGGACCGGGGCTTCACCCAGGGCACCCTGCAGCTGTGGATGGTGCCGCTGGCCATTCTGGGGATCTTCTTCGTGCGGGGCCTGGCCCAGTTCGTCGGGCAGTACGCCCTGGCGCGCATCGCCAACGAAGGCATGCTGATACTGCGCCAGTCCTTGTTCGACCGGGTGCTCGCGGCCGAGATGGGCCTGTTCACGCGCCAGTCGGCCAGCGCGCTGTCCAACACCGTGGTGTACGAGGTGCAGACCGGCGCCACGCTGCTGGTGCAGGCGCTGATGGGGCTGTCGCGCGACGGCTTCACGCTGGTGGCCCTGCTGGGCTACTTGCTGTACCTCAACTGGCAGCTCACGCTGATCGTGGCGGTGGTGGTGCCCGGCGTGGCCTGGATCATGAAGACCCTGTCAAAACGGCTGTACCACCTGACCAAGAGCAGCCAGCAGGCCACGGACGAACTGGCCTATGTGGTGGAAGAAAACGTGCTGGCCCACCGCATGGTGCGGCTGCATGGCGCCCAGGAGGGCCAGGCGGAGCGTTTTGCAGGGCTGAGCGGCAGCCTGCGGCGCCTGGCCATCAAGTCCACGATTGCCTCCGCCGCGATGACGCCCCTCACGCAGTTGCTGGCGGCCGCCGCACTGTCGGTGGTGATCTGCATCGCGCTGTGGCAAAGCCGTGGCGCGGTGGACACCAAGGACGTCACGGTGGGCGGATTCGTGTCGTTCATCACGGCCATGCTGATGCTCATCGCGCCCATCCGGCGCCTGGCCGATGTCGCCAGCCCCGTCACGCGCGGCGTCGCCGCGCTGGAGAGGGGGTTGGCCCTCCTGGGCGATACGGGCGCCGAGAGTGGCGGCCAGTACCGCACCGACCGCGTGAAGGGCGAGCTGGCACTGAACCGCGTGTCCGTGTCTTTCGGGCCAGACCACGCGCCGGCCCTGGACCAGATCAGCCTGCGGGTGGCTCCCGGTGAAATCGTGGCGCTGGTGGGGCCGTCGGGCGCGGGCAAGACCACGCTGGTCAACCTGCTGCCGCGGTTCGTGATGCCGTCGGCCGGCGAGATTCTGGTGGACGGGCAGCCGCTGCCCGACTGGGACCTGGGCTCGCTGCGTTCGCAGTTTGCGATGGTGAGCCAGGACGTGGTCATGTTCAACGACACCATTGCCGCGAACGTGGCGCTGGGCCACGCCGTGGACGAGCAGCGCGTGCTCGACTGCCTGGACGCCGCCAACCTGGCCGCCCACGTGGCCGCCCTGCCCCAGGGCATCCACACGGTGGTGGGCCACAACGCCACGCAGCTGTCGGGCGGGCAGCGCCAGCGGCTGGCCATTGCACGGGCGCTCTACAAGGACGCGCCGATCCTCATCCTGGACGAAGCCACCTCGGCGCTGGACACCGAGTCGGAGCGTCTGGTGCAGGACGCGCTGCAACGCCTGATGCAGGGCCGGACCACGCTGGTGATTGCGCACCGCCTGTCCACCATCGAACATGCCGACCGCGTGGTGGTGATGGAGCGCGGCCGCATTGCCGAGCAGGGAACGCATGCCGAACTGATGGCGCAGGGCGGGCTCTACGCGCGCCTGCAGTCACGCCCGGCATCGGGTGAAGCCGCTCCGCTGGGCTGAGACGGCTGCGCAGAGAACGCGCACGCGTCAGAAGCGGCAGCATGTGGAGTAGCACCGCACAACGGCCCAGGCAACGCTCCAGGGCATGAAGGGGCCGGCAGCCAGGGACCTCCGTCAGGAGGCGCCGCTCGATGCGGCCTTATTGCCCCCCTTGCCCCCTGCCCTCACCGCCCCACCCTACCACTGGCCGCGATTGGGCTGCCGGCGCCGCAGCGCCTCCGCAATCTTCGCGGCCGAGTCCGTGCGGTTCACGCGCATCGCGAAGTCGGCCGCGGTCAGGCCCAGCTGGTTCTTGAGCGTAGGGTCAGCGCCTTCGTCCAGCAGCAGCTGCACCGACGCCAGCGATCCGTACTGCGCGGCCATCATCAGCGGCGTGGTTCCGTTGGGCGACGTGGCGTCGATGTAAGCATGGTTCTCGATCAGCAGCGCGATGATCTGCGTGTGCTGCGCAGACCCGGCAGACGCCGCATAGTGCAAGGGCGCCCAGCCGGTCTTGTTCACGTCGGCATCGCGCGCCATGAGGGCCCGCACGATGTCGATATGGCCTTTGATGGCCGCCAGCATCAGCGGGCTTTCATCCTGGGCGTTGCGCACCTCGACCTTGATGTTGCGTGCTGCCAGCAGCGCCGTGAAAGCCTTGAGCGAGTCATTCTGCAGCGCGATCAGCAGGCCCGCCTGCCCCTTGGCGTCGCGCGTGTTCGGATCGAAGCCGCGGCGCAGCAGCGCCGTGATGGCGTTGCCGTCGTCCCGCTGGATGGCCGAGAAAAAATCTTCGTACGCTCCGGCCCACGCCCAGGGCGCGACCAGGGCCGCGGCCAGGCCCGCCAGCACCTTGCGGCGGGGCGTGCGCGCAGGGTTTGCGCCAGCCGCCGCGGTCGCCGTGGCGTTGGTGATGATGGTGGTGTCGATGGCGGGCGATGCCCCGTCTGCGTGCACGTTCGTCATGCGGTGACCCCCTTGAACAAGGTTTCGAAATTGCGGCTGGTGGCCTCGGCCACCTCTTCCACCGCGATGCCCTTGGTCTGGGCCACCTGCTGGGCCACGTACGGCACATAGGCCGGGCTGTTGGTCTTGCCGCGGTAGGGCACGGGTGCCAGGTAGGGGCTGTCGGTCTCGATCAATGTGCGGTCCAGCGGCACATAGGCCACCACGTCGCGCAGCTCCTGCGCGGTCTTGAAGGTGACGATGCCCGAGAACGACAGGTAGTAGCCGAGATCCAGCGCGGCGCGGGCCACCTGCATGGATTCGGTGAAGCAGTGGAACACGCCCCCGGCGATGTTCCCGGCGCCGTCCTCGCCCTCCTCCCGCAGGATGGCCAGCGTGTCGTCGGATGCGCTGCGGGTGTGGATCACCAGCGGCTTGGCGCAGGTGCGCGCTGCGCGGATGTGGTTGCGAAAACGGTCGCGCTGCCACTCCAGGTCGGCAATGCTGCGGCCGCCCTTGCGGTCTTCCATGCCGTAGTAGTCAAGCCCGGTCTCGCCGATCGCCACCACCCGGGGCAGCGCGGCGCGGGTCAGCAGGTCCTGCACGGTGGGCTCCTGCACACCCTCGTTGTCGGGGTGCACGCCCACCGTGCTCCAGAAGTTGTCGTGGGCCGTGGCCAGAGCGTGGACGCCCTCGAACTCCTCCAGCGTGGTGCAGATGCACAGGGCCCGGTCCACCTGCGCCTGGGCCATGGCCTGGCGGATGGCGGGCAACTGGCTCAGCAGTTCCGGAAAATTGAGATGGCAGTGCGAGTCGGTGTACATGCGGTATCAGGAAAACGAAGCGGTAACAAACGGGGCGGACCGGTGAGTTGCCGGGCAGCGAAGCTAGTGCGACCACCCTGGCGCGCGTAAGTTCTGCCCCCAATAAAAATGCCGACACGCCTGCGCGGGTCGGCACCGGGCACGCAGGCCGTGTCAGATGGTCTGGGTCGGACGGTCGGAGCCCAGGGCCGTGCCCAGAAGCTCTTCGATCTTGACCTTGAGCTGGCGCGACTTCTCGTCCTTGGGAAACTGGATGCCCACGCCCTGCGTGCGGTTGCCCGCCGCGCGGGCCGGCGTCACCCAGGCCACGCGGCCTGCCACGGGGTAGCGCTGCGTATCGTCCGGCAGGGTCAGCAGCACATAGACATCATCGCCCAGCTTGTAGTCGCGCTGGGTGGGGACAAATATGCCCCCTTCGGCAAAAAAGGGAATGTAGGCCGCATACAAGGCCGCCTTTTCCTTGATGGCCAGCTGCATGACGCTGGGGCGGGGTGCGGTGGAAGGACTGCTCATGGGTGGGTGCCTGGGGCTGGTTGCCTGGAGTGTAGGGTGTTTCGCGCCTGCGCCACAAGCGCCTCCAGCATGAGCCCTGCGTTGAACGGATGCTCTGCGGTGCGCGCCTCCTTGGCCAGCGCGCGCGACCAGCGCGTGAGCGCGCCCAGCGGCGGCACCGCCTTGGGCAGGTCGGCGGCAGCGAAGTAGCGTGGCGCGGCGCCCACGCTTGCGGCCATCAGGTCGTGGCAGAGCTTTTGCAGTGCATCGATGGCCTGGGCGGGCGCCCAGTCGCCCAGCGCGGTGACGTCGCCCTTGGCCATGGCCTGGGGCAGCGCGGACCACGCCTGCGGGCTGCGGCCGGACTGGGCCCAGGCCAAGGCATCGTCGGGCCGGCCGCCTGCGGCACGCAAGAAGGCCTTGGCCGCATCGTCGGCCACGCCCTGCCCGCGCAGCCACTGCAGCATCTCGGCCTCGGCCGGCCAGGCCATCGCGTGGCCCAGGCAGCGGCTGCGGATGGTGGGCAGCAGCTGGTGCGCGGCCTCGCTGGCCAGCACGAAGCGCACATCGCCCGGCGGCTCCTCCAGCGTCTTGAGCAGCGCGTTGGCCGTGATGTGGTTCATTTGCTCGGCCGGGTACACCAGCACGGCCTTGCCGCGGCCCCGGGCCGACGTGCGCTGCGAAAACTCCACCGCATCGCGCATGGCCTCCACGCGGATCTCGCGGCTGGGCTTGCGCTTCTTGTCGTCGATATCGGCCTGCGCCTTTTCGGACAGCGGCCAGCCCAGCGCCATCATCTGCACCTCGGGCATCAGCACGCACAGGTCCGCATGGGTGCGCACCTCGATGGCGTGGCAGCTGCTGCACTGGCCACAGGCACCGTTCGGGCCAGGCGTGTCGCACAGCCAGGCGCGCACCATCTCCAGCCCCAGCGTGTATTGCCCCAGGCCCGATGGGCCCTGCAGCAGCCAGGCATGGCCGCGCTGCGCCAGCAGGCTGGTGCGCTGGGCGGCGATCCAGGGGGCCAGCGCGGCGGATGGCGCGTCGCTGCTCATCGCGGGCCTCCTTGCGACGCCACCATGATCGCCAGCCACCCCTTGCGAACGAACACGCTGGTGAGCTGCTGCCACACGCGGTGGCGGTCCTGCGCCGCATCCAGCCGGGCAAAGCGCTGCGGCGCCGCGGCTGCACGGTCGGCATAGCCCTGTGATACGCGGCGGAAGAACTCGACCGGCTGAGACTCGAAGCGGTCCGGCACGCGTGCACCCGTCAAGCGCTCCGCGGCCACCTCAGGGGCCAGGTCAAACCACACCGTCAGATCCGGCTCACGCATCAAACCGGCGTCTGGCGCAAGCCCCGTCTGCGCCAGGCGCTCCAAAGTCGATAGCACGCCCACGTCGAACCCGCGGCCTGCACCCTGATAGGCAAACGTGGCGTCGGTGAAGCGGTCGCACAGCACCACCTCGCCCCGCGCGAGCGCAGGTTCGATCACGTTGAGCAAGTGGTCGCGGCGCGCCGCGAAGATCAGCAGCGACTCGGTGAGCGCGTCCATGGGGTCGGCCAGCACCATTTCGCGCAGCTTCTCGGCCAGCGGCGTGCCGCCGGGCTCGCGGCTCACGGTCACCGTGCGGCCCTGCGCGCGAAACGCCGTGGCCAGGCCCTCTATGTGCGACGACTTGCCCGCCCCGTCGATGCCTTCGAAGCTGATGAACAGGCCCTGCGTCATTGCCCGCCTCTCTGGTACCGGTTCACGGCGCGGTTGTGTTCTTCGAGCGAGGCGCTGAAATGGCTGGTGCCGTCGCCCTTGGCCACGAAGTACAGCGCGCGCGTGGCCTCCGGCTGCACCGCGGCCACCAGTGCGGCCTTGCCCGGCATGGCAATCGGGGTGGGCGGCAGGCCGGCGCGGGTGTAGGTGTTCCAGGGGGTGTCGGCCAGCAGGTCGCGCTTGCGCAGGTTGCCGTCGAACTTCTCGCCCAGGCCGTAGATGACGGTGGGGTCGGTCTGCAGCAGCATGCCCACGCGCAGCCGGTTGCTGAACACCCCCGCGATCTGGGCGCGGTCGCTGGCGCGGCCGGTTTCCTTTTCGACGATGCTGGCCAGGACCAGCGCCTCGTCGGCCGACTTGAGCGGCGTGTCGGCCGCGCGCTGGGCCCAGGCGGCTTCGAGCTTGCGGTCCATGGCGTGCAGGGCGCGGCGCAGCAGGGCGATCTCGCCGGAGCCCTTGGCATAGGCGTACGTGTCGGGGAAGAACCGGCCTTCGGGTGCGACGCCCGGGCGGCCCAGTTGCGCCATCAGGGCCTCGTCGCTCAAGGCCGCGGCGTCGTGCTTGAGCTGCTCTTCCTTGGCCAGCGCCTGGCGCACCTGGCGCCAGTTCCAGCCCTCCACCAGGGTCAGTGCCCGCAAAGACTCTTCACCGCGCACCAGCTTGTTGAGCAGGCTGCGCGGCGTGGTGCCGGGGGGGATTTCGTAGTTGCCGGCCTTCATGGCACGGTCCTGGCCCGAGAAGCGGAACCAGGCGTACAGCAAACGGGCGTCGGTCTGCGCACCCGCGGCCACCACATCGCGGGCGATGCCGCGCGGCGTGGTGCCGGGCTCGATGGCCAGCTCCAGCGGCTCGCCGCCGGTCACCAGCGGCTGATGCAGCCACCAGAAGGCGGCACCACCGGCACCTATGAGAACCACCAAGATCAAAGCAAGTAGACGTCGCACAACCCTGATGAATGTATGTGTAGAACCGGGCATCATAATTCAGCGATGACCCACCCTCTGAACGGCATTGCCCCTCTGTCCCACCTGGGCGTGATTCGCGTCGAAGGCGAAGACGCCGCCAAGTTCCTGCACGGCCAGCTCACCCAGGATTTCGCCCTGCTGGGCGACGACCAGGCCCGCCTGGCGGCCTTTTTGTCGGCCAAGGGCCGCATGCAGGCCACCTTCATCGGCTTCAAGCGCAGCGCTACCGAGATTCTGCTGCTGTGCAGCCCCGACCTGCTGCCCCCCACCCTCAAGCGCCTGTCGATGTTCGTGCTGCGTGCCAAGGCCAAGCTGACAGATGCGACGGCCGACTTCGCGCTGTACGGCCTGGCGGGCGATGCCGTCACGGCCCTGCCCCAGGGCGCACAGCCCGCCTGGACCAAGGCGGACGTGGGCGCCGCGTCGGTGGTGCACCTGTACCCCGCCGACGGCCAGCCCCGTGCGCTGTGGGTGGCGCCGGTGGCCGACCCTGCGCCCACGGGCACAGCCATCGACCCGGCCGTGTGGGCCTGGGGCGAGGTCCGGAGCGGCGTCGCAACGTTGACCACCCCGGTGGTCGAAGCCTTTGTGCCGCAGATGCTGAACTACGAATCCGTGGGCGGCGTGAACTTCAAGAAGGGCTGCTACCCCGGCCAGGAAGTGGTGGCACGCAGCCAGTTCCGGGGCACGCTGAAGCGCCGGGCTTACGTGGCCCACGCTGCCTCTGCAGTAGCCGTCGGGGCCGAGGTGTTCAGCACCAACGACCTGGAGCAGCCGTGCGGCACGATGGTGCAGGTTGCGGCGGCACCGGCGGGGGGTTTCGACGCCATCGTGTCGCTGCAGATCGCAGCCGCGCAGGACAGCCTGCAGGTGGGTGCGGCGGACGGCGTGGCGCTGTCCTTGCAGCCCCTGCCTTACGCACTGCTCGACGATATTTGATAAAAAAACGGCTCTACCGCTTGTCTGGCGAGCGGTAGCAGCTCATATTTTTATAGCATCCACAGGCGCCGCACCCAGCCGTGACACGGCCGTGCCCATGCGGGGCACTAAAGCCGCTGCGCCATGGCGATATGGGCAATGCCAGCCTCCTCGTACGGCTGGCCCACCACCGTGAACCCGGCGCGGCGGTAAAACCCTTCGGCGCTGCGCTGGGCGTGCAGTTGCACTTCGGTGTCGCCCCGCGCCTTGGCCGCGCCCACCAGGGCATCCAGCAGTTGCCGGCCCCAGCGCCCGCCGCGCACGGACCGGTCCACCGCCATGCGGCCGATGCGGCCGACGCCGGGCTCGGGCTGCAGCAGGCGCCCTGCGGCAATCGGCATGCCCAGGCGGTTGTAGAGCACTGCGTGGCGCGCCGAGATATCGAGCGCATCGGCCTCGATCTCGGCGGGAATGCCCTGCTCGCGCACAAACACATCGGTGCGCACGCGGCCTGCATCACGGCCCAGCGTGTTCCAGTCGCCGGTCTTGACTTCGGCCATGTCGTGGCCGGCCTCGAAGCCGTCGAAGATGGCGCGCAGCGCGGGCGGCACGGGCCGCGAGGTCTGCGTGGCCGGGTCGGCGAACACATAGACCAGCTCGGCCGAGATCAGCAGCCGGTCGCCGCTGAAGATGCCCGCCTGGAACAAGCAGGACGAGTTGCCGATGCGCGCGCACTTCAGGCCCACCTCCAGCGTGTCGTCGAGCCGTGCCGACGCGTGGTATTCCACCGTCGCCTTCTTCACGTACATCTCGCCGCCCAGGGCGTGCATGCTGCTCTCGTAAGGCAGCCCCAGCGCCCGCCAGTAGTCGGACATGGCGGTGTCGATGTACATCAGGTAGTGGGCGTTGAACACGATCTTCTGCATGTCCACCTCGGCCCAGCGCACGCGCAGGCGGTGGAACAATCGGAAATCACTGCGTTGCATGGTCTCGTTGTCTCCAAGGATTGTTATGAAGGGTCAGTCCAGGCCGAAGGCGCTGCGCAGTGCGCGCGCCGCATCGGCATGGGCTTTGCGCGCCTCGGGGATGGCGCGGCCCATCTTGATGAATTCGTGCGTCACACCGCGGTAGATTTCCAGGTCCACCGGCACGCCCGCCAGGCGCAGCTTGTCGGCATAGTCCACGCCTTCGTCCACCAGCGGGTCGCACTCGGCCAGGCCCACCCAGGCGGGCGCCACGTCATCCACATCGGGCGCGAGCAGCGGTGCAAAGCGCCAGTCCTCGCGCTCGGCGCGGCTTTGTACGTAGTGGCCGAAGAACCAGCTGATGGCGGGTTCTTCCAGCACCAGGCCGCGCGCGAACGTGGTGTGCGATGGGGTGTCCTGGTGCGCGGCACAGCCGGGGTAGAACAGCATCTGCAGTGCCAGCGGCAGGCCCGCATCGCGCGCCAGGATGGCGTTCACCGCGGCGAGCGTGCCGCCCGCGCTGTCGCCGCCCACGGCCAAGCGGGCGGTGTCTGCGCCCCATGCGCCCCCCTGCGCAGCCAGCCAGGCCAGCGCATCCCAGGCGTCGTTGCTGGCCACCGGAAAGCGGTGCTCGGGCGCCAGCCGGTAGTCCAGCGACACGACCATGCACCCCGCCAGCCGCGCGAGTTCACGGCACAGGATGTCGTGCGTGGCGATGTTGCCGATGGTGAAGCCGCCGCCGTGCGTGTACAGCAGCAGCGGCAGGCCCGCGTCCGTGCTGGGGGCATACAGCCGCACGGGCAACGCATACCCGTCGCGGGCCGGGATGGACAGGTCTTCGACGCGTGCCAGCGGGGCCTTGGGCACCTCCAGCACATCGGCACCGGCCTGGTAGGCCACACGGGCATCCTGGGGTGATCGGGTGTGCAGCGGCGCATGCCCGGCGCGGGCCATGCGCTCGAGCACGCTGCGCATCTGGGGGGTCAGGCGGGTATGGTGGATGTTCAGGTCAGCGGTCAATGGGAAATCTCTGGCAAGGCCGCGCCCTCCCCCGCACGGGCCGGGGCGCGGGCGCATGCAGGGTGTCTTGTTTTACTTGAAGCTCAGGCGCACGGGCGCGGCACCCGGCAGGCCGTCGTAGGTGGCCGTGACGGTCAGCCCCGCCTTGGGCGGCAGCAGCGGCGAGAAAGAGCCCAGGCTGATGAGGTCGCCCGGCTGCATGGTCAGGCCCTCCTGCTGCAGCGCGCCGGCCAGCCACACGACGGCATTGAGCGGATGCTCCAGGATGTCGCTGCCCTTGCCGCCGCCCAGGCGCGCGCCGCTGGCGTCGGTGAGCGACACGTTCATGTCGGCCAGCGCCTGCAGCATCGCAAAGCGCTCGCCCCGGTAGGCGGGCACCGGCAGCGGCGTGCCGGCCACGCCCAGCCGCGCGCCCACGTTGATGGCGCTCACGCCTGCGCCGTTCAGCTTGGGCGGTGCCTGCACCAGCAGGTCGGGCAGTTCGATGAAGGGGATGACCTGGTCCACCGCGTCGAGCACCTCCATGGGCGTCTTCGCGTGGTTGATGGCGGCGCTTTTCACACGCACCAGCATGTCGGCTTCATACAGCGGGCGGGCACCGAAGGCCGCGTCCACCGAGGCACCGCTTGGCAGGATCATGCCTTCGTAGAGCTTGCCCCACACGGGCTTGTCGGTGTTGAAGCGCTTTTGCACCGCCGGGTTGGTGAGCCCGGCCTTGTAGCCCACCACCTTGCCCAGCCGCTGCGCCAGCAGCTGGTTGACCTTGCCGCGGGTGCAGGCACCGTCGGCGTCGGACAGGTTCTCCAGGTTTGCGGCGGGCGTCTTGGCCAGGTAGTTGGCGACGAGTTCCGAGGCCTGCGCATCGGTCAGGCATTCGGCCTGGGCGACTGTCGCAAAAGCGACGGACGCGCCCGCCAGAGCGAGGGAAATGAGGGTTTGCTGAGTGGTCATCGGTGTCTCCGGGTTGTAGAGTGCCTGGAACCTGTCCGGCGCCAGCACGCCACGCTCCTCGCAGAGCGGCCCTGCGCACAGCGCAGTGGCCGACTCCGTCTCGCTTCGCAGGCACGGCAACGGACAGCTTCAGCGATCCATCGTAAACGTAACTTCTGCAACCACCATGGCTTTCATCTACTACGTCACCCAGATCCAGTTCGAGTTCGGCGCCGTCCAGTTGCTCAAGCAGGAGTGCGATCGCGTGGGCATCACGCGCCCGCTGGTGGTGACGGACCCGGGCGTGAAGGCCGCGGGCGTGCTGCAAAAGGCGCTGGATGCGCTGACCGGCCTGCCCGTGGCGGTGTTCGACCAGACCCCCGCCAACCCCACCGAGGCCGCCGTGCGCGCAGCGGTCGAGGTGTACAAGGCCCACGGCTGCGACGGCCTGATCGCGGTGGGCGGCGGCTCGGCCATCGACTGCGCCAAAGGCATCGCGATCGCCGCCACCCACGAGGGGCCGCTGACGCACTACGCCACCATCGAGGGCGGCTCGCCGCGCATCACCGACCGCGCTGCGCCGCTGATCGCCGTGCCCACCACCAGCGGCACGGGCAGCGAGGTGGCCCGCGGCGCGATCATCATCGTGGACGACCACCGCAAGCTGGGCTTCCATTCGTGGAACCTGGTGCCCAAGACCGCCATCTGCGACCCCGAGCTGACGCTGGGCCTGCCCCCTGCGCTGACCGCTGCTACCGGTATGGATGCGATTGCGCATTGCATGGAAACCTTCATGTCCGCCGCGTTCAACCCGCCGGCCGACGGCATCGCGCTGGACGGCCTCACCCGTGGCTGGGCCCACATCGAGCCCGCCACCAAAAACGGCAGCGACCGCGACGCGCGCCTGCAGATGATGAGTGCCAGCATGCAGGGCGCCATGGCCTTCCAGAAAGGCCTGGGCGCGGTGCACTCGCTGAGCCACAGCCTGGGCGGCGTGAACCCGCGCCTGCACCACGGCACGCTCAACGCCATGTTTCTGCCGGCCGTGGTGCGCTTCAATGCGGGCGCCGAGTCGGTACAAAAGGACAAGCGCCTGGAGCGCATGGCCCACGCCATGGGGCTGGCAGCCGCGGGCGACATCCCCGAAGCCATCCGCGACATGAACGCCCGCCTGGGCCTGCCCACGGGCCTGGCCGCCCTGGGCGTGACCGAGGCGCTGTTCGACGACATCATCAAGGGTGCGATGGCCGACCACTGCCACAAGACCAACCCGCGCGTGGCCACGCCCGAGGAATACCGCGACATCCTGGCCCAGTCGATGTGACCGGCCAGGCGGCGCAGCCCTGCGGCTGCGTCCGCGCTCCATCAGCGCCCCAACCCCCATCAACGCCATCCGCCCGAGCACGGGCGATCACGGCGATCACCGCCATCGCTCTGCGGACCCGAACCCACCGCCTCTCAACGCACGCTGAGCGCGCGCATTGCGCTGGTGCGGGGTGCTGCCTGCGCCGGCGGGGCCCAATACTCACGAAAACTCACACCATCACACGCTCCGCGCGCGCCCTGCCCGCACGAAGCGCTAGACTCGCCCACAAAGAATTAATTAATTAACAATTTTTTACCCTTCGGGTTTTGGGGAAGGCCACACACGATGCGCACCGGAAAACTCAGCAACTGGCTCTGGCGGGGCACGTACCCCCGCCTGTACGTGCCCATCGTGCTGATCATCCTGGTGGTCACCGCCGTGCGCTACCACTACCTGCTGTCCACGGAGACGGCCGAGGCCAGCCGCCACGCCACCAGCGAGCTGCGCCGCATGGGCGACTCGCTGCTGCCCGCCCTGTCCGCGCTGCCGCCGGGCGACGCGGAGGGCGCGGCCATCGTGCTCAGGGAAGGCCTGGCGACTGCGGCGGCCGTGCAATCCCTGCAATGGAGCGTGGGCAGCCAGCCGGCGGTGCAGGTGGCCAGCGCCCGCCCCGTCCCCCTCGCGCCTGAATGGTTCGCCCGCTGGATCGACATCGGGCCGCTGGTGCAGCAGTTCGGGCAGAACACCCTGACGGGACAACCCGGGCGCCTGACGGTGTCGCTGCACACCGAGCCGCTGGTGGGCCAGATCTGGAAAACGGTCCTGGTGCAGCTGCGCATCTCGGCGCTGAACATCTTCACCATCTTCTTTCTGCTGACGCTGCTGCTGCGCGCCAACGCACGCATGCTGCGCCGCCTGGCCGAGGCCACCGACGCGTTTCGCCAAGGCCGTCTGGACACCCGCATGGACGTGACCGGCACGCTCGAGTCGCGCGCCATGGCCGCCACCTTCAACGACATGGCGGGCAAGGTGCAGTCGCTGGTGCTGTCGCTGCGCGAAACCCAGCACCTGCAAAGCGAGCAGCTGCACTTCACGCGCCAGCTCATCGACGCCCTGCCCCTGCCGGTGTTCGTGCGCGACCCCAAGGGCGCCTACCTGGATGTGAACCGCGCCTGGCAGCGGCTCTTCCAGCCCCGGGCGGACCTGGCGCACCCCGCGCCGCCCAGCACCTTCTACCCGCCGGAGCTCTCGCCCGAGCGCTCGGCCCAGATCGCGATGGCGCAGGACAACGAGATCCGCATCCGCCCGGCCAACCACCACCCGCCGCGGGACATGGCCTACTACGAGGCGCCGTTCACCACCACCAGCGGCGAGCTGGCGGGCACCATCGGCACGCTGGTGGATGTGACCGAGCGCAAGCGCGCGCAAGAGGCCCTGCGGGCCGAAAAAGAGCGTGCCGAGGTCACCCTCGCGTCCATCGGGGACGGCGTGATCACCACCGACCTGGCGGGCTGCATCGAGACCATCAACGAGGCCGCGCAGCTCATGACCGGCTTCAACGCCGACCAGGCCACGGGCCGGCAGCTCGACACCGTGTTCCGCCTGTACGAGGACCCGGCCAGCCGCAATGCCAACGCGGCCGCGGAGCGCGACACCGTGCCCGGCGCGCTGCAGCAGGCCACGCACGAATTGCTGATCCACCGCTCCGGCGAGCGCTACGCCATCGAATACACCGCCTCGGCCATCCGCAAGGGCGACGGCATGGCCGTGGGCTGCGTGCTGGTGTTCCGCGACGTGACCGAAACCCGCAACCTGCGCCACCAGATCTCCTGGCACGCGCGGCACGACGCGCTCACGGGCCTGTACAACCGCGCCGCGCTGGCCGAGCGGCTGACCCACGCGATCTTCGTGGCCCGGCAAAAGGGCCTGCTGCTGGCCGTGTGCATGCTCGACCTGGACCACTTCCAGGCCGTGAACGACGCCCACGGCAACCGCGTGGGCGACCGCCTTCTGAAAGAAACCGCCCGGCGCCTGGGCGCCTTCATCACGCCGCAGGATGCGGTGGCGCGCATGGGTGGCGACGAGTTCGTGCTGCTGCTGGGCGAGCAGGCCGACGTGCCGGCGGTCGAATCCCGCGTGCGCGTGCTGATGCAGCAGCTGGCAGCGCCCTACGCCATCGACGACCGCGTGATCACCACCACCGTGAGCGTGGGCGTGGCGGTTTTCCCGCAGGACGACGCCAACCCCGACACCCTGCTGCGCCATGCCGACCAGGCGATGTGCCAGGCCAAGAGTTTCGGGCGCAACCAGATGCACGTGTTCGACGTGCAGCTCGACCATGCCGTGCAGACCCAGCACACCCGCCAGACCCGCGTGGCCCGGGCGCTGCACGCGGGTGAACTGGTGCTGCACTACCAGCCCAAGGTCCACCTGCGCACCGGCGAGATCCTGGGCCTGGAGGCCCTGCTGCGCTGGCAGCACCCCGAGCAAGGCCTGCTGGGCCCGCAGCATGTGCTGCCACTCATCGAGGACGCGGAGCTGGAGGTGGAGCTGGGCGAATGGGTGCTGCGCCAGGCACTGACCCAGATGCGCCACTGGACCGATGCCGGCATGCTCTGGGAGGTCAGCGTGAACATCTCCGCACGGCACTTCCACCGGCCCAACTTCGTCGAGCGCCTGAAAGACATCCTGCACACCTGCCCGGAGGTGTCGCCCACCCGGCTGGAGCTGGAGATCCTCGAATCCGCCGCGCTGGAAGACATGCAGTACATGCGCCACATGATGCAAAGCTGCCAGGCGCTCGGCGTGCGCTTTGCGCTGGACGACTTCGGCACCGGGTTCTCATCGCTGTCGTACCTGAAAAGCCTGCCGGCCGAGACGATCAAGATCGACCAGTCGTTCGTGCGCGGCATCCTCGACGACGAGGACGACCTCACGCTGGTGTGCGCCATCGTCGCGCTGGCGGCGGCCTTCCAGCGCCATGCGGTGGCTGAAGGTGTGGAGACCGCCGAGCAGGCGGCCCGGCTGCTGGAGCTGGGCTGCGAGCGTGCCCAGGGCTTCGGCATTGCACGGCCCATGCCGGCGCACGAGGTGCTCAGCTGGGCGCGCGGTCACACCACGCGCCACGCCGCCAAGGCCGTGCAGGAGGCCGCGCGCCGCGCTGCGGCAGCCCCTTCCGATCACAGGCGCTGAACCAGGCCCATGTCCGGCCGCTCCAGCCAGGCGGCCCACTCGTCCACCAGCTGCTGGCTGGCCCGCGTGGCCGTGAGCCAGGCTTTCGCGCGTGCAGCGCTGTCCGTGCCGTAGTGGGTGAAGTCGTTGCGGTCCGGCAGCTTGGCATGGGGCAGGGTGCGCACCCAGTCCGGGCTGGGTGACAGCACCACCATGTTGTCCAGGGCGGCGGTGGAGCGGTGGCGCCACTTGAGGCCTTTGTCCAGCCAGCCCGGCACCACGCTGTGCTGGAAATGCGGGTACAGCACCAGCCCGGGCGATGGGCGCGAAGGGTATTTGTGTTGATTTTGGCTGCCACCGCTCTCTCCGCTTGCGCTACCAGCTATAAAATCAATAGCACCATCCAACATCGTGTCCGGTGTCCGTGACTGCGCTTGCGCCGGCATCGGTGCCGATGTGGGTGTCGGTGTCGGTTTAGAAGTCTGCGATGGCTTGCCGTACGCCAGGTGCAGGTGGTAGTCGGTGATGCCGCCATCCCAGTACGCTCCCCGCGGAGCGCCCGGAATGTTGTGCACCGCCTGCAGCACGAAGGGGATGGAGCAGCTCGCCTGCAGCGCCTGCATGAAGTTGCCGGCATCGAGCAGCACCTGCCGCGTGCGGTAGTCCGACGTGGCAAAGGGCAGCGCAGCGCATGCCAGGGTGGCAGCGTCGGCCCCCGTGCCCACGGCATCGGGCGATGAAAACACCACCCGCTCCAGCCAGGCGCCCAGGGCCTTGCGGTGCACGGTGTTGGTCAGGAAAGCGCCCAGATAGCCCAGCGGCGTGGCCAGGCCGTGCTCACGCCGCAGCATGTGGCGCCCGCGCGAGGTGACGATGTGCAGCCGGTAGCGCGGGTGGTTGAGCACCTCGTCCACCCGGCCGCCGTAGAACGCATCAAGGTTCTGGCCGAACCGCTCGCTCACATGCGCTGCCGTGGGCCGCTTCTTGCCGGGCGGCAGGTCGTAGTTCTGGTGGATGTAGTCGTGCTCCAGCCGCTCGAAGCCCGCCACCGAATCCTGCAGGCAGGCCGTGGCCATGCGCCACGCGCCGATGGAGGCGCCGACCAGGTGCACCGGCTGGGTGGATTGCGGCAGCCACTGGCCGAAGATGAACCGGTCGAGCGGCCCCAGGATGAGCCCCTTGGGGCCACCCGCTGCGCCGGGGATCACGCCCACATCGGCGGGCTGCAGGCCGTGTTGTTCAAGGTGTTCGCGGGCACGGGGGCCGGCATGGATGCGCAGGGCTTTCATGGGCGGGGATTGTCGCAAAGCCCGGCGCTTGCGCCTGTCGCGCTGTCATCCGCCACGGCCCTGCGCATCACCCGCTGCGGGCGATACGCCGCACCCCGGGCTTGGCGGCCAGGTCACACCACGTAGTCGGCCGCCTCGGGCTTCACCGTCCAGTCGATCGGGTCCTGCTGCAGCACCATGTCGATGTCGAGCCCCAGCGTCAGGCCCACCTCGCCGGGGAACGACACCGCCAGCTCCCGGTCATCCAGCTCGGCCTCGCGGGCGCGGGCGCGCCAGGAGGCCAGGTGGATGACGCCGGCCAGCGGCTCGTAGACGTTGTTGTCGAAAGGTGCGCCCTGGTGCTGCAGGGCGTCCACCACCGTTTCGGGCAGCTGCCACCGGCGGGCCAGGGCCGCGGTGACGTGGCCGTAGCTGTAGCCGAAGATGCGGTGCTCGATCTTGCCGCGCCGCAGGTCGAACGGCGCGACCAGGGTGTTGACGGACTGCGCCTTGTCCGGGTCGGCCAGGTGGATCACCAGCTCGCCCAGCGCATGCAGCAGGCCGGCCGTGAAGGCGGCAATCTGGTTCTGGTGCACGATGCCTGCGAGCGACCGCGCGAGCTTGGCGGTGTTCAGGCTGTAGCGCCAGAACTGCTGCATGTTCACACCCGGCACCGAGCGGGACGTCGTGCCCAGCGTGGCCGACGACACCAGTGCGCGCACCTGCCCGGTGCCCAGCAGCGCCAGCGCTTCCGGGATGCCGGCGATCTGGCGCGGCAGCTGAAAGGTGGGCGAGTTGGCCAGCTCCAGCAGCCGTGCCGCCAGCGTGGGGTCGGTGCCGAAAAGCTGGCTCAGGCGCCGCAGGCTGGGCTCGTCGTGCGCCAGCTCGTTCATCAGCAGCGCCACGGCGCGCGGCAGGCTGGGCAATGCCACTGGTTGGGCCAGCAGTGCGTTCAACTCCATGGGGTAGGGCACCGAAGGGTTTGGTTGGGCCGATTATGGCCCGCCCTCCCCGCCCGGCACCTAACGATTCTTGGCCTGTTGCAACTTGGCGAACGCCGACGCCATGGCCGACTGCTGCGCGGGTTCGTTGGCCCGGCGCTGCGGCTGGGCATAGCCCCGGCCCGCGCCCTCGAAGCGGTTGTCGCGCGGCGCGCCGCGGTCGCCGCTCTGGCGCGGCGGTGCGGCGTCGAGCTTCATCGACAGGCCGATGCGCTTGCGCTCCACGTCCACCTCCATCACCTTGACCTTGACGATGTCGCCGGTCTTGACCACTTCGCGCGCGTCGTTCACGAACTTGTGCGCCAGCTGGCTCACGTGCACCAGGCCGTCCTGGTGCACGCCCAGGTCGATGAAGGCGCCGAACTGGGCCACGTTGCTCACGGTGCCTTCCAGGACCATGCCTTCCTTGAGGTCCTTGATGTCCTCGACGCCGTCGTTGAAGCGCGCGACCTTGAAGTCCGGGCGCGGGTCGCGGCCGGGCTTTTCCAGCTCGCCCAGGATGTCCTTGACGGTGATGACGCCGAACCTGTCGTTGGCGAACAGCTCGGGCTTCAGCGTCTTGAGCATGTCGGCGCGGCCCATGATCTCGGCCACGGGCTTGCCGGTCTTCTCCATGATCTGCTCGACCACGGGGTAGGTCTCGGGGTGCACGCCGGTCATGTCGAGCGGGTTGTCCCCACCGCGGATGCGCAGGAAGCCTGCGCTCTGCTCGAAGGTCTTGGCACCCAGGCCCGCCACGTCCATGAGCTGCTTGCGGCTCTTGAACGCGCCGTTGGCCTCGCGCCAACGCACCACGGCCTTGGCCACGCTGCCCGACAGGCCCGACACGCGGCTGAGCAACGGCACGCTGGCCGTGTTCAGGTCCACGCCCACCGAGTTCACGCAGTCCTCCACCACGGTGCTCAGGGTGCGGGCCAGCTCGCTCTGGTTCACGTCGTGCTGGTACTGGCCCACGCCGATGCTCTTGGGGTCGATCTTGACCAGCTCGGCCAGCGGGTCCTGCAGGCGCCGGGCGATGGAGGCCGCGCCGCGCAGGCTCACGTCCACATCGGGCATCTCCTGCGAGGCGTATTCGCTGGCGGAATAGACGGACGCACCGGCCTCGCTCACCACCACCTTCTCGATGGCGCGCTCGGCCTTGGCCGCCATCTTGATCAGGTCGGCAGCCAGCTTGTCGGTCTCGCGGCTGGCCGTGCCGTTGCCGATCGCGATCAGGTTCACGCCGTGTTTTTCAGCCAGCTTGGCCAGGGTGAACAGCGAGCCGTCCCAGTCGCGCTTGGGCTCGTGCGGGTACACCGTGGCGGTCTCCACCAGCTTGCCGGTGTCGTCCACCACAGCCACCTTCACGCCGGTGCGGATGCCCGGGTCCAGCCCCATCACCACGCGCGGGCCGGCAGGTGCGGCCAGCAACAGGTCGCGCAGGTTGTCGGCAAACACCTTGATGGCGACCTTCTCGGCGTCGTCGCGCAGGCGGGCGAACAGGTCGCGCTCCGTCGACAGCGACAGCTTCACGCGCCAGGTCCAGGCCACGCTCTTGCGGATCAGGTCGTCGGCGGGCCGGCCTGCATGGCTCCAGCCCAGGTGCAGGGCGATCTTGCCTTCGGCCAGGCTGGGCTTGCCGGGCTCTGGCTCTACGGGCAGCACCAGCTTGGCTTCCAGAATCTCCAGCCCCCGTCCGCGGAACACCGCCAGTGCGCGGTGGGACGGCACGCGGCCGATGGGTTCGTCGTACTCGAAGTAGTCGCGGAACTTGGAGACCTCAGGGTCGTTCTCGTTCTTGCCATCGACCTTCTTGCTGCGCAGCAGGCCCTCAGCCCACAGCCATTCGCGCAGGCCCTGCACCAGCACGGCGTCTTCGGCCCAGCGCTCGGACAGGATGTCGCGCACACCGTCGAGCACGGCGGGCACGGTGGAGAAGTCGGCGCCGGGCTTGCCGTCGTCCAGCACCTCGGGCGGCTTGGTGAAGGCCGCTGCTTCCGTGGCGGGGTCGAGCGTGGGGTCGGCAAACAGCTTGTCGGCCAGCGGCTCGATGCCGAACTCGCGGGCGATCTGGCCCTTGGTGCGGCGCTTTTGCTTGAAGGGCAGGTAGATGTCTTCCAGCTCTTGCTTGGTGGGCGCGGCGGCGATGGCAGCGCGCAGCGCATCGGTCAGCTTGCCCTGCTCGTCGATGCTCTTGAGCACCGCGGCGCGGCGGTCTTCCAGCTCGCGCAGGTACGACAGGCGCGCTTCGATCTCACGCAGTTGGATGTCGTCCAGGCCGCCGGTCACTTCCTTGCGGTAGCGTGCGATGAAAGGCACGGTGGCCCCACCGTCCAGCAGCTCGACGGCTGTACGCACCTGTTGTTCACTGACCCTGATTTCTGCGGCCAACTGCCGGATGATCTGCTGCATGTGTGGGCGAACTCTCTCTGACGGCGAACCGGCCTTTGCCCTGCGGGGCGCAGCCGGTTCTGAAACAAACAAAACGCGAAGCGCGGGAGTTTGCCACAGGCGCTTTGGCCCCCACCCGACCCCACGGCGTGGTGGTCCTGCAGAGGTCCCTAGAATGCGCAGGCTGCCATGAACGACCCCATCCCCTTCCCCATCCGCACCGAATGCCCGCCCGGCACCTGCGTGTGCGGGCGGGACGCATTGATCGAGGCGCCCGGCGGCGACGTGCGCATTCTTCGCCTGACACGCACCGAAGAAAAGAAACTGCTCGAGCGGTTGGAAAACCTGACCAGCCTTGACGACCTGCGTCGCATGCAGGCACGCATGGAGCAGCAACTCGGCGTGCGCCTGTCCATCACCCCCGGCCCGAACGAGGTGCGCACGCTGCGCGGCATCGCCATCCTGGTGCTGGACCAGCCCGGCCTGTGCCGCAAGACGCGCCAGGCCATCCCCGCTGCCATCAAGAAGAGCCTGGACCAGCGCCCCGAGATCACCTACGAGCTGCTCGATGAAAGCGGGCTGTTCGGAGGCCTGTGAGCCTGCCCCCCATGAGCCAACGTCCTGCCCTGCCCGCCTGAATGCAAGACGACCTGTTCGGCGGCCCGCCCACACCGCCGCCCTCGCCCGCCCCCCGCAAGCAGCCGCCCGAGCCGGACACTCCCACGGACGGGTTTGGCACCGACCCGGCACCACCCTCCCGAACACGCCGCACCGGCGTGCACCCTGCCCCGGGGCACGACGACCTGCGTGCGCTGGCGGCCGCCTTGCCCCCGCAACTGCGCATGGGCACTTCGTCGTGGACCTACCCCGGCTGGAAAGGCCTGGTGTGGGAGGGCGAGCATTCCGAGTCCATGCTGTCCAAACAAGGCCTGCCGGTGTATGCCCAGCACCCGTTGCTGCGCACCGTGAGCATCGACCGCAGCTTCTACCGGCCGCTCACGGTGAGCCAGTACGAGCGCTACGCATCGCAGGTGCCCGACGACTTCCGCTTCGTGGTGAAGGCGCCCAGCCTGGTCACCGACGCACTGGTGCGCGCCGAGGATGGCAGGGGCCGCGAGCCCAACCCCGCTTTCCTGAGCCCCGACCTGGCCCGCAGCGAATTCGTGGAGCCCGCACTGCAGGGCCTAGGGCACCAGCTCGGGGTGCTGGTGTTCCAGCTCAGCCCGCTGCCGCTGGCGCAGCTCGACCGACTGCCGCTGCTGCTGGAGCGCCTGCGCGCCATGCTGCTCGCGCAGCCCGCACTGGCCCCGCTGGCACCCGACGGCGTGATCGCGGTGGAGGTGCGCGACCCCGAATGGCTGACCCCCGCCTTCGCCGCCGTGCTGCGCGAGGCCGGCGCCACCTACTGCCTGGGCCTGCACGCCAAGATGCCGGCCCTGAAGGACCAGTTGCCGGTGCTGCGCGCGCTGTGGCCCGGCCCGCTGGTGTGCCGCTGGAACCTGCACCCGGTGCACGGCCCGTACGGCTACGACGACGCCGAAAAGCTGTACCAGCCCTACGACCGCCTGCACCACCCCGACGAGGAAACCCGCACCGAACTGGCCGCGGTGATTGCGGGCATGACCGGGCGCGGTCAGAACGCGTTCGTCACCATCAGCAACCACGCCGAAGGCTCGGCCCCGCACACGGTACTGGGGCTGGCCCGCGCAGTGGCTGCGGCCCGCGGACATGCCACGCCTGATGCGCCAGCGTTGCAAGCGCCCGCCGGCACCGCGGCGTAGGACACGGATCACCGCCAGCAAAACCGCAGGCTGACAACGCGCGGCACCCACCCCGGCAACGATGGAGCCCATCACATCCAAGCCAAGGGGAATCACACATGGGCATCCGCCAGAAGATCAACGAAGTCCGCACCAGGGAGGAGGCCCGCCCGGGCTTTCCGGCAGAACGCTGGCTGGTGCTGGGCGCAGGCCTGCTGGTCATGCGCACCGCCGGCAAAAGCCGCGGCTTTCTCGGCCGCATGGTCGGCCGGGCCGTGGGCAGCGCATTGATCGCCCGTGCCGCGTCGGGCCGAGACGGCGTGGTCGGCAAACTGGCACGCGCCAGTTCTCCGGGTACAGGCCTTGCCACAGTGGCCCGCGCGCTGCGCGACCGCGCCCGCAGCTGAGCCGCTGCACCGCCATGGAAAGGGGCCGGACGGACTGAATCGCACTGACCTCGCCTGGTGCGACATCGACGTGCCGCTGTCCTGCCGGGGCACCACGGATTAGCGGGCGTGCGAGCTGTGCGCGCAGGGCTGGTGCTGATCCACGCCGTAGGCAGAGCCACATACGGCACAGGGCGTGCAGATTCAGGGGAAAAAACGGCTCTACCGCGCTCTGGATAAGCGCTATCAGCTATATTTTTGATAGCGTCAGATATTCAGAATGTCTTCGAGTCCTTGACGATCAAGACGCTTGGTTCTGCGCGTGTGCTTGCGCTTGCACGGGCCGGCTGCGGCCCAGCGTGACCCACGTGAGCACCAGGCCCATCAGGGCACCACTGGCCATGCCCACCACCATCGGCAGCGGTTTACCGGTGGCGAACAATCCGACCACGCCCATGGCCACGGCGCCGATCAGCATCTGCAGCGTGCCCAACAGGGCCGACGCGGTGCCGGCGATGGCGCCATGCTCCTCCAGCGCCAGCACCGAGGTGGTCGGGATCACCAGCCCCATGAGCGCGCTGGCGAAGAAGTACAGCCCCAGCAGCACGGCCAGCTGGTCGCCCCCGGCCAGGTAATAGGCCAGCAGGGCCACCATGATCACACCCGCCCCGGTGACGGCCGCCTTGACCGTGTTCACCAAACCAAAACGCCGCCCCAGCTGTGCATTGAACTGCGCCGCCGCAAAGAACGCCGCCGCGTTGACCGAGAACGCCAGGCTGTACTGCACCGGCGTGAGGCCATAGTGGTTGATCAGCACAAACGGCGAGCCCGCCAGGTACACGAAGAACCCCGCCATCGAACACCCGCCGATGAACACCAGCCCCAGGTAGTGCCAGTCGCGCAGCAGCAGCGCGTAGCCCGCCAGCGCGCTGCCCAGGCTGCTCTCCAGCCGGTCGGCCGCGGGGCGCGTCTCCTGCAGGCCCTGCGACACCAGCACCAGCCCGGCCACCGCCGCCACGGCCACCGCCCAGAACACGCCGCGCCAGCCCGTCACGGCGATCACGCCGCTGCCGGCCAGGGGCGCGAGCAATGGCGAAATGCTGAACACCAGCATCAGCAGCGACATCAGCCGCGCGGCCTCCGTGCCGGTGTGCAGATCGCGCACCACGGCCCGCGGTATCGCCATGCCCGCCGCAGCGCCCAGCCCCTGCACGAAGCGCAGGGCCACCAGCGTCTCGATGTCGGTCGCCAGCGCGCAGCCCACGCTGGCCAGGGTAAAGAGCAGCAGCCCGGCATACAGCGGCGGCTTGCGCCCCACCATGTCCGAGATCGGGCCATAGAACAACTGGCCCACACCCAGCGAGACGAAGAAGGCTGTTAGGCTCCATTGCACCGCAGAGACTTCCGCCCCCAGGCTGGCGCCGATCTCGGGCAGCGCCGGCAGGTACATGTCGATGGCAAAGGGGCCAATGGCCGAGAGCAGGCCCAGGATGAGGGCCATCTTGAAGAAACGGGTCGTTTGCATAGCCGGCCATTGTCACCAGTTTGGTGCGCGGGTGCGGGAAAACCCGGAATGTCCTTCGCTTGAGGGAACGCAGGCGTGCCGCTTGCTCAGGCCGCGATTGGGCGTTATGCGAAACGCCATTGTTTGGTGGACACTCCGGCGTCGGATTTGTACGCGGTACGTCGCAGCAGGCGGCTAGACTTCGCATATCGGCCAGAAGCTGCCTTCAGTGATGACTACAGACAACTACACCCCTCCGTCAACGCTTCAAGAACTGATGCAGCGATACGCGCTGGGTGAACGGCATTTCCCGAACGTAGATTTGTCTGAGGCCAATCTTTCTCGCGTTACCCTTGATGGGGCAAGCTTCGGGCCGCATTCCTGGTTTCACAGTGCAGACTTCACTGGCGCAAGCCTTCGCGGGACCAGCTTTAGAAACTGCAACGTCAAGTGCGCGACGTTCACTGGAGCCGATCTGACCAACGCGACTTTCGGAGATGCGGCTATCGAGTCCATAGGCTTGGATGGTGCTGTGCTAGTCGGAACGAACTTTGTTGGTGCGACGTTCTACGGCATTACGCTGGGGCCAGCCGACCAGTTTCCTTGAGAAGCAAGGGCGTTTCGCAATTCTGAACGACTGATTTAGGAGACAACGCCCGGCTGCTTTGGGCCCAAAGCGGTCCTTTGAAAGCTAGTCAGAGCGTAGAGCCAAGCCTGACACTTTGACCGCCACTGACCGGTTTCTGGGATTGACCCGAGCTGTGGCGAACACGACCGGTGGACACGATTCTGTCAACCCGAACAGTTGGAAAACATACTCGCCACCCTCAATCTGGACAGTCAAGTCCAGCGGTACCTCGGGCGCAATAGGTTGGTAATCCTCCAACGCTTTTCTAGTCGCAAGCCGAGCAATCTCGCGCATCTCAGCCACTTCTAAATCTCGCGCCTTCACTGCTTGCAGAAATTCTCGTGCCGGTAAATGCTCAAGGCCAGCCCACTCCGGATGGGACAGGAGCATCCCCCGTTCCGGTCCTTCTGTGTTGTCTGTTTTCATGCTTAACCGTCGCCTCCAAAGATGTCTGCTCCTGGCGGAATTCAGCCCCACAGCGAAGGACGCTAGCGGGCCCGAAGCCGACTTCGCCTCACGAAAATGGGAAGGCGCCTCCTGTGGAAAACGAGGGGCAAACTTCGGACTGACCTCTACAGAAGGCCAGCACCTGTTTCAGTTGCTCGGCAACTAGCACCGGGTCGGAAATCAAGGTCACCGGATACTGGTCGGCATCGACTTCGCACCAAATGTTCCGGCTTCGAGCTGCGTCGCAAATCGCAGATAGCGCATCTGCAAAATCACTCGCGGTCGGCCATGGATATGTGCGATGCGGGTCCAATCGGGGAACCAACGAAAGTTGCAACTTGCTTGCGTTGGATGGCGGCTCCACGAGGCCCAGCAACATGCCATCAAAGAAGCAAAGTTCCTCGTTCGATTCGCCCCATTCAGTTCGAAAGAAGCTTCGCAACAGTCCAGGCGTATCCACATCTACGGTCAAAACGAAGATGTCGGGGGTGCGTATGAATGGAAACTCTTGCATTGCCGTATGCCTGCTTGTGGCCGATTCCTGCTATCCCACGACGGTAGACACCGCAACTTGTAACGAGGAGCTGGATCTTATAAAACCGAAAGAGGGATGACACGAAACCTAGTAAACGAATATGCGGAGGCGTGCAAAGAAAACTGATTACCGCAAACCTATGCGCGTAAGTCCGACTGCTGACAACTTCCCCTAAAGATCAACCTCGCCCCTCCCCTACCCCTCCCCCACCACCTGCGCCAGCTCAATCCTGTGCCGCCCGCCCTGCTTCGCACGGTACAGCGCCCTATCGGCCTGGCGCACCAGCTCTTCGGGCAACTGCTCGCGCTGCGGCTGCAGGCTGGCCACGCCGAAGCTCACGGTCACGATGCCGTGCGGCGCGCCCTCGTGCGGCAGCGCCAGTTGCACGATGGCCTCCTGGATGCGGCGCGCCACGTCGGCGGCGGCCTGCAGGTCCGAGCCGGGCAGCAGCACCACGAACTCCTCGCCGCCAAACCGCGCGGCCAGCTCGCCTTCGCGGCGGGCGCCTGTCTGTACCAGGGTGAGGGCCAGTGCTTTTAGGCAGGCATCGCCCGCCAGGTGGCCGTAGTGGTCGTTGAAGTGCTTGAACACGTCCACGTCCAGCATGATGAGCGCCAGCGGCGTGCGGGCCCGCTGGGCCCGGGCCCATTCGCGCGCCAGGGCCTCGTCGAAGTGGCGGCGGTTGGCGATGCCCGTGAGGCCGTCGGTATTGCTCAGCAGCTCCAGCTGGTGGTTGGCCTGCGCCAGCGCCTCGGTGCGCTCGTCGACCAGCGCCTGCAGCTCACTGTTGCGCTGGCGCAGGTCGTCGATGGGGTACACCTCGCTGCCGTGCGCCTTGCCGTAAGGGATGGAGACGCTCACGTGCGCGATCTTCCAGTCGCCCTCGGTGCCCTGCCCTGCGGTCGCCGCGGGCTCGCGCCGGAACAGCACCACTTTGCGGGCCGTCTCGCGGGAGAACAGCGCATCGGGGATCGGCAGGTGGATGTGAAAGAACGCGGTGGCCGCCAGCAGGTCCGGGCCCAGGTCCTGCACGAACAGGTCCACCATGTCGATGCCGATGCGCGTGGGCACCTGGGCAAAGTCCTGCTGCGTCACTTCGACCCACTCGGCCCGGCTTTTCACCAGCTTGTCGCTGCTGCCGGCAAAGCCGCTGAAGCTGTCGCTGAAACGCGCGAGCAGCCGGGTATCGCGTGCGGCATACATCTCGATGTACTCATCGAAGAGCATGCGGGTGAGTCGCTCGCGGTCCGGGGGCATGCAGGGGGTCCTTGTCGTCGGGGGGGTGGTGATGGGGCGGCGCCAGCGACCGCATCACGCGGGCATGGCGACAGGTGCGATTGAATGTAACACCCGCTGCGCCCCAGCAGCCACCCCGGCTTGCCCTGCGGCCGGCCCTGCACCGGCCCTGCACCGGCACTGCCGCGGGCCGGATCATCCGCGCGAGCCACGCCAGCCGCGCCCGCGCTCGTCACCCATGGAACCACCGCGCAGGGCCCATCACCAGCCAGGGGAACAGCACCATCAGGAACATGATGGCGAACTCCGCGATCATGAAGGGCACCACGCCGCGGGTCACGTCGTCCATCGACATCTTGCCCACCCCGGCCACCACGTTCAGCACCGTGCCCACGGGCGGCGTGACCAGGCCGATGGAGTTGTTGATGATGAACATCACGCCGAAGTAGACCGGGTCGATGCCGGCGGCCGTCACCACCGGCATCAGCACAGGGGTCAGGATGAGGATTGTCGGCGTCATGTCCATGGCGGTGCCCACCAGCATCACCAGCACCATGATGGCCGCCATCAGCAGCACCTTGTTGTCCATGAAGGGCTGCAGCAGCCCCACCACCTTGGACGGCAGGTCGGCCACGGTGATGAGCCACGCGCTCACCATGGCGGCGGCGATGAGGAACATCACGATGGCGCTGGTCTTGGCCGCGGCCACGAAGATGCCGTACAGGTCGCGCCAGGTGATCTCACGGTAGATGACGGCCGACACGAACAGCGCGTACACCGCCGCCACCACGGCCGCCTCGGTGGGCGTGAACACGCCCATGCGCAGGCCCACGAGGATGATCACCGGCAGCATCAGCGCCCACAGCGCCTTGCGCAGGGCCGTGAGGATCTCGCCCGCGGACTTGCGCGGCGGGGGCACGATCTTCTCGCTGCGCACCAGCACGGCCCACGTCAGCCACAGGGCCGCACCGATCAGGATGCCCGGCACGATGGCCGCGAGGAACAGCTTGGAGATCGACACGTTGGCCGCCACGCCAAAGATCACGAGGCCGATGCTCGGCGGGATCACCGGGCCGATGACGCCGGTGGCCGCGATCAAACCGCCTGCGCGCGACTTGTCGTGCCCGGCCTTGACCATCATGGGCAGCAGCAGCGCGGTGAGCGCCGCCGCATCGGCCACGGCCGAGCCCGACAGGGCCGACAGCAGGCAGCCGGCCATGATGGTCACGTAGCCCAGGCCGCCCTTCACATGGCCCACCAGGGCCAGCGCAAAGTCCACGATGCGGCGCGACAGGCCGCCCACGTTCATGATCTCCCCCGCCAGCATGAAGAACGGCACGGCCAGCAGCGGAAAGCTGTCGGCCCCGCTGATCAGGTTTTGCGCCAGGATCTGCGCGTCGAACAGATCCAGGTGCCACATCAGCGCCACACCGCTGGCCAAGAGCGAGAACGCGATCGGGATGCCCATGGCCATGGCGAGCAGCAGCGCGCCGACAAAGACGAAGATGGTCATCGCGCGCCCTCCTTGCCGGGGGACGCATGGGTGGTGCCCGCCGAGCCCAGGATCTGCTGCAGCTGCACGGCCTCTTCGGACTCCTGCACCATCACCAGGTCCTCATCGGCGATCTGGCCGCTGAGCAGCCGGTACAGATCAATCGCCAGGATCAGCGCCGCGCACACGGCAAACACCAGCCCCGCCGCGTAGACGATGGCCATGGACGCGCCCGTGGTCGGCGCCGTCACGTCCCAGTTGATGCGCGCCTGCGCCAGGCTGCCCTGGAACAGCAGCCACACGATGTAGAGCATCACGACATGGCCCAGGGCCAGGCAGATCTTCTTGCCCACGGCCGGCAAGCGCTGCACCACCATGTCCACCCCCAGGTGGCCATGCTCGCGCAGTGCGACGATGGCCCCGAGGAAGGTCATCCAGATGAAGAGCCAGCGCGAGACCTCTTCCGACACGGTGATGCCCGAGTTGAAGCCGTAACGCAGCACCACGTTGCCGAACACCAGCACCACCATCAACGCGAGCATGGCGGCGATCACCGCCTCCAGGCCGCGGCAGGCGCCATCCATCCACCGATTCATGTTGTATTTCCTGTGATGGAGGATGGGTACTCAGGCGGCCTGGGCAGCCTCGCGCAGGCTCTCCACCAGCGAGCGCAGCGCCGCCAGGTACGAATGCGGACCGAAGCCCTGCACCGTGGCCTTCACGGCCGGCGAGATGATGGAATGCGCACGCCAGGCCTCGCGGGCGGCGATGTTGGACATGTGCACTTCGATCACCGGAAACGGCATGGCCTTGATCGCGTCGTGCAGCGGCACGCCGTGCTGCGTGAGGCCCGCGGGGTTTACCAGCGCGCCCTGCGCGGCGTCGATGTGGTCGTGCAGGAAGTCGATGAGCGCGCCTTCGTGGTTGGACTGCACGATGGCGAGTTCGACCTGCAGTTCGGCCGCGAGCTTTTGCAGCCGCTCGTTGATCTGCGCCAGCGTGGTGGTGCCGTAGATGTGGGGTTCGCGGCGCCCGAACAGGTTGAGGTTGGGGCCGTGGAGGACGAGGATTTTCATGGGGTGTTAAGGGTTGAGAGCGGCTGACAAAGCTCAGCGAAGCGGTTCTGGCTAGGCGCTGCGTCGCAGGCAGTGCGAATAGCACGACAAGACGCAGCAACGACGCCAGAAGAGTTTTGCCAGGCGCTCTTACTTGCGGATGCGGGCGAGTTCGCTGTTGTAGAGCTTCACGATGGCCGGGTCGTAGGTGGCGGCGAACTTCTCGATCACGGGCTTGGCGATCTGCTGCATGCGGGCCAGCTCGGCCGGCGCGATCTCGTTGTAGGCCATGCCCTTGGCCTGCAGGTCGCCTACCGACTTCTGCGCGGCGGCACGGCTTACCTGCCGCTGGTAGCCGCGCGCCTCGTTGGCGGCGTCGTGCATCATCTTTTGCTCGGCGGGGGTGAGCTGGTCCCAGAACTTCTTGCTCACCAGCACGATGTTGGCGGCATACACGTGGTTGGTGGCGCTCACGTACTTCTGCACCTCGAACATCTTGTTCGACAGGATCACCGCATAGGGGTTCTCCTGGCCGTCCACCGCCTTGGCCTCCAGCGCGCCGTACAGCTCGGCAAACGGCATGGGCACCGGGTTGGCCTTGAAGGCCTTGAACGTGTCGAGGAACACCGGGTTGGGGATCACGCGCAGCTTCAGGCCATCGAAATCATCGGCCTTGGTGATGGGGCGCTTGCTGTTGGTCACGTTGCGAAAGCCCAGGTCCCAGTAGCCCAGGGCCACCAGGCCTTTTTCGGGCAGCTTGGCGATCAGCGTCTGGCCCAGCGGGCCGTCCAGCAGCGCATCGGCCTGGGCGAAGTTGGCCACCGCGAACGGAAAGTCCACCAGCCCGAATTCCTTGACGATGCCGGCCAGCGACGTGGTGGCCGGGGCCGACATCTGCTGCACGCCGCCCTGCAGGGCCGACTGCTGCTGCAGCTCGTTGCCCAGCTGCGAGGCGGGGTATTCCTGCACCTTGAGCTTGCCGCCGCTCTTGGCCGCCAGCAGCTCGGCAAAGCGCTTGACGCCAAAGCTCACCGGGTGGTCCGCATTGTTCAGGTGACCGAAGCGGATCACGCGCTCTTGCTGGGCCGCGGCCGGCAGGGCCAGCAACAGGGACAGGCCGGCGGTGGCCAGAAGGCAGGCAGTTTTCTTCACGGGGCATCTCCATCAAAAAAAGGGGCAAGGCTTGCCAGGGCGCAACCGATGTCGCCGCCGCAGCGCTTGGGATGCATCGTAGAAAAAAGTGGAAAGTGTTTCCATAGTAGAAACCCTTTAACAAATTTTGGTACATTGCTGCCCAACCGGTGACAGCGCCCCCAGCCTGCCCGTCCCCATTCGAAAGCCATTGCCCATGAGCAGCATCCTCGAGCGCAGCTTCAAAGTCCTGGAACACCTCGCGCCCCACCCCGAAGGCAAGGCGCTGTCGAACCTCGCGTCCGAGCTGGACATGCCGCTGAGCGCCACGCACCGGCTGCTGGCCGAGCTGGTCCGCTGCGGCTATGTGCGCCAGGAGCACAACCAGGGCAACTACATGCTGACGATCAAGCTGGTGTCGCTGGGCCTGGGGTTCCTGAGCGCCAGCGGCATCGTGGACATCGCCCAGCCGCTGCTGGACCGGCTGGCGGCCGAATCGGGCGAGCTGGTGCGCCTGGCCGTGGTGGACGGCAGCGAGCTGACCTTCGTCGCCAAGGCGCAAGGGGCCGTGCGCGGCCTGCGCTACGACCCGGACATGGGCCTGTCGGTGAACCTGTCGTGCAGCTCGGCCGGCCACGCGTGGCTGTCCACGCTGAGCGATGAGGAAGCGCTGGCGCTGGTGTCCCAGCAGGGCTTTGGCAAGCCCGAGGACTACGGCCCCAACGCACCCACCACCGTGAAGGCCCTGCTGGCCTACCTGAAGGCGGCGCGCCAGCGCGGCTTCAGCATGATCGTGGAAGTGTTCGCGCCCGCCATGACCGCCATGGCCGCGCCCATCCGCAGCAGCCACAACGGCGCGGTGATCGGCGTGGTCACCATTGCAGGGCCGCTGGTGCGCCTGACCGAGGAGCGCATGCTGGCCCTGGGCCCTGCCCTGCTGGCCACCACCGAAGAGCTGGCGATGGCCAGCAGCGGATCGGCGATGCTCAGGAAACGCGGGTAGGTCCGTGGGGCTCTAACTGCAGCTGCAGCTGCAGCTGCAACTGCGACTACGGCTGAACCCGCATCAGCCCCGGGGCGCAAACAGCGCCAGCGTGTCGTGCGCAAACGCGCCCTCGATGTCGAGCATGCGCATCTTGGTGGCGGCACCGCCCCCGGCCGAAAAGCCACCGGTCTTGCCATTCGCAGCCAGGATGCGGTGGCATGGCACCACCGGCGCAAACGGGTTGTGCCCCAGCGCCTGGCCCACGGCGCGCGCTGCACCGGGCTCGCCCAGCGCCGCAGCCATCTCGCCATAGGTCATGGTCTTGCCCGGCGGAATGCGGCGGGCCAGTGCGTACACGCGGGCG
Organism: Acidovorax sp. NPDC077693; assembly: GCF_044542805.1. Classification (NCBI taxonomy): domain Bacteria; kingdom Pseudomonadati; phylum Pseudomonadota; class Betaproteobacteria; order Burkholderiales; family Comamonadaceae; genus Acidovorax; species Acidovorax sp. NPDC077693. The sequence continues at coordinate 111,618 of NZ_JBITVD010000011.1, forward strand.
TTGAACGGCGGCACGCCCTCGGTGGCCAACGGCACGTCCAGCAGATCGTCGTGCACGCCCTCCAGCGCGGCCACCACGCGCGCGGCCCAGGCGGCCACGGCGGGCGGCATGGCGCATTCGGACAACTGCGGAAAGCGCCGCTGCATGCGGGCACGTGTCGCGGCTTCGCCCGCGTCTTCGGGCAGTTGCACGCCCGCCAGCAGATCGCCCTGCCATGCGATGCCGCAGTGGCCGATGGCGGTGGCGAACAGCGCGAAACCGCCCACCGCATGCGGGGCGGCGTCGCCCGAATGGGTGAGGTGGGCGAGCGGGGCGCGCTGCGCGGTAGGGTCGTTGTCCGGCTTCACAGGAATTGCTATATCTTTAATAGCTGCTTGCGCTTGCTCAGCAAGCGGTAGAGGCCTATTTGACCTCAAACCCTGCCCTTTATCCTCAACCTTCGGCCCTGAGCGCTGCCCGCAGTTGCTCACCCACTTCGGGCTTGCCGGCAAACGGGTCGGTGGGGTTGCGGCCCAGCATGATGTCTTCCATGCGCGTCTGCACCGAAGCGATGGCCTTGGGGTGGCTGTAGATGTAGAACTGGCCCTGCGCCGCTGCGTCGAACACTTTCTGCGCGACTTCGGCCGCGGTCACCTTGCCGCTGCCCACGGCCTTGTCGCTCATGGCCTGGCCGATGAGCTGGCTCTTGGTGGGCTTGTCGGCCGGCATGTCGCCGGGCCGGTTGCGGTGGCTCTGGGCGATGCCGGTGGGCACGAAGAACGGGCACAGCACGCTGGCCTTGATCTGGTCCGTGACCAGCGACAGGTCCTGGTACAGCGTCTCCGACAGGCTCACCACCGCGTGCTTGCTCACGTTGTAGATGCCCATGTTGGGCGCGTCCACCAGGCCCGCCATGCTGGCGGTGTTGACGATGTGGCCGCGCCAGGCGGGGTCTGCCTTGGCGGCCGCCAGCATCATCGGCGTGAACAGGCGCACGCCGTGCACCACGCCCCAGAGGTTCACGCCCAGCACCCATTCCCAGTCCTTGACCGAGTTCTCCCACACCAGGCCGCCGGCGCCCACGCCGGCGTTGTTGAACACCAGGTGCGGCGCGCCGAAGCGCTGCTGCACGTCCGCGGCCAGTTGCTCCATCTGCGCGGCGTTCGACACGTCGACCTTGCGCGCCAGCACCTGCACGCCCGCCGCCTGCATCTCCGCCGTGGCGGCGTCGAGCGCGTCCTGCTGCACGTCCACCAACACCAGGTTCATGCCCAGGCGGGCGCCGATGCGCGCGCATTCGAGGCCGAAGCCCGAGCCTGCGCCAGTGAGGACGGCGGTCTTGCCGGCAAAGTTGTCGATCATGGTGGTGTCTCCTTGAAGTGGTGTGTGGTTTTGTGTGTGTTCAGCGCCAGGGCATGTATCGATGCATCCGTGCGGTCACCGGGTCATCCATCGCCCTGCCGTTCGCCCTGAGCTTGTCGAAGGGTGTCCGCGAGGGCTGCCCTGGCTTCGACAGGCTCAGCCCGAACGGGTGTGGGTGTGGGTGTGGTTGTGAGGTGGCGCGGCGCCGCCGTCAGGCCTTTGCAGCCCGCAGCACATACCCGATGCGCGGGAAGTGCACGTGCACGGTGCCCGCGCGCGGGTCGGTGCGGCGCAGGGTGTAGCGGGTGCGGGTGGCGGCGATCAGCTCGCCCTCGGTCGGCTCGGTGCCGAAGCTCTCGGCGGCGATGGCGACCTGCGAGCCCAGCGGGATGCCGTGCTCGTCCTGGAACACATCGTCCATCAGCGGCAGCGGCTCTGCGCCGGCCGCCACGGTGATGGCGTCTTCGGCCGCGAACTTCTCCATGCGCCCGTGGCCCAGCGCGGCCACACGGTCCATCCATTCGAGCACCGCGGGCGTGGCCGCAAAAATGTCGGCCATCACCGGCACGCACTGGCGGGTGAACCACAGCGGGTGGTAAGCAGCAAAGTCGGCAAGACACGGCTCGGCGCCGAACAAAAAGTCATGCTCCTCGGCCATGTGCGCGATGCGGCGCAGGTACGAGCGGTAGGCCGCCGTGGCGTCTGCGGGGCGCAGGCGCTGCATGCCCGCGCTCATCTCGCGGCGGTCTTCGCTGAAGGCCTGGGCCACGTTGGGCGGCAGGTTGGCGAACATGGCCGATGCGCCCTTGGGCTGCAGGTTGTAGGCCATGGCCGCCCAGAACAGGCTGCTGTCGGCCCACTGCGCAAACACCCGGGCCACGCCCTTGAGGTGCGGCGGGTACAGCACGGGCTCGGGCTGCTCGTGCTCCAGCACGTCGCAGATCAATGCGGAGTCGCAGTAGATGTCGGCACCGACCTGCAGGAACGGCGTCTTGCGGTAGCCGCCCGTGAGCGCCACCACATCGGGCTTGGGCGCGATGCTGGGGATGATCACGGACTTCCAGGCCAGCTTCTTGAAGCCCAGCACCAGGCGGATCTTTTCGGAAAACGGCGACGAGGGGTAGTGGTGCAGGATGAGATGGGACATGGGTTTCTCCGCAAAATTCTGTGGGGTGAATCAGATCGGAAGCGCGCGGGCCAAGATGGCGTCCAGGTCCACGCCCGCACCCAGCGTGCCGAAGCTGTAGCCCCAGTCGCCGGCCAGGCGTGAATCGCAGAAGGCACCGAACACGGCGCCGGGTGCACTGCGGTACAGCAGCGCGGCCTGCACGGCCAGGGCCACGTCCTGCGCCAGGCGGCGGGCCTCGGCCTCGGTGGTCATCGCGTCCACGCGCAGGGGCAGCGCGCTGGCCAGGCGGTCGAGCGCCGGGTGGGCGCCGCGCGCGGGGGCCAGTTCGTCGGCCAGGGCCGCAGCGGTGTCGGCGCGGCGCACGGCGCGCAGCAGGTCCAGCGCCATGATGTTGCCGGCGCCTTCCCAGATGGAGTTGAGCGGCATCTCGCGGTAGATGCGGGCCATGGTGCCTTCACCGCCCTCTTCCACGTAGCCGTTGCCGCCCAGGCATTCCATGGCCTCCTGCGCGAACACGCTGCCGCGCTTGCACACCCAGAACTTGGCCACGGGCGTGAGCAGGCGGGCCATGACGGCCTCGTGCTCGCTGGTGGCCGTCTTGTCGAAGGCGCTGGCCAGGCGGATGGACAGCGCGGTGGCGGCCTCGCTCTCCAGCGCCAGGTCGGCCAGCACGTTGCGCATGAGGGGTTGCTCGATGAGCTTCTTGCCAAAGGCCGACCGCTGGCGCGTGTGGTGCAGCGCGATGGTCAGCGCCTGGCGCATGAGGCCGCTGGTGCCCAGGGCGCAGTCCAGCCGCGTCATGGTGCCCATCTCCAGGATCTGCGCCACGCCGCGGCCTTCGTCGCCCACGCGCCAGGCGTTCGCGTCGATGAATTCGACCTCGGAGCTGGCGTTGGCGTGGTTGCCCAGCTTGTCCTTCAGGCGCTGGATGCGGATGCTGTTGAGCACGCCGTTGCGGTCGTCCGGCAGCACGCGCGGCAGGAAGAAGCAGGTCAGCCCGCCGGGCGCCTGCGCCAACACCAGGAAGGCGTCGCACATGGGCGCCGAGAAGAACCACTTGTGGCCCGTCAGGCGGTAGCGCGGCCCCCAGGCGTCCTCGCCGTCGGCCACGGCCTGGGTGGTGTTGGCGCGCACGTCCGACCCGCCCTGCTTTTCGGTCATGCCCATGCCCATGGTGAGCGCGGATTTTTGCGAGAACAAGGCCAGGCGCGGGTCGTATTGCGTGCTGGCCAGGCCCGCGCTCCAATCGGCCCACACGGCGGTGTTGCCGCGCAGTGCTGGCGTGACCGCATAGCTCATGGAGACCGGGCACAGCACCGAAGGCTCGGCCTCGGTGAACAGCATGAAGCCGGCGGCCCGCTCGGTGTGGGCGTACGCCGCTGCTGCACCCGTGCGCGACCAGGGCGTGGCGTGCAGGCCGTGGCGCAGCGCCGCGCCGATCAGCGCGTGGTAGCTGGGGTGGAACTCCACCACATCGGTGCGATGGCCGAAGCGGTCGTGCGTGTGCAGCTGCGGCTTGTGGGTGTTGGCCAGGCGCGCGTGGGTCTGCATTTCGGCCGAGCCCATCTCTGCGCCCAGGGCCGTGAGGCCGGCCAGCGGCAGCGCGGGGCTGTGCAGGCGCAGCGCATCCTGCAGCGGCTGGTTGGTGGTGAACAGGTTCACATCCGCCCACGGCGTGCTCTGGTTGAATACGTCGTGGGTACGGGCCAGGACCGCGGCAGGTGCGGTTGTCGTCATGACGGGCTCCGCAGCATTTCGACGTGGGGGATGTCGTCTTCGAGGTACTCGTCCGACACCGTGACAAAACCCAGGCTGCCGTAGAAGCGCTGCAGGTGCGCTTGGGCGCTGATGCGAATCGCGTGGCCAGGCCACGCCGCGGTGCAGCGGGCGATGCCCTCCTGCATCAGCACACGGCCCGTGCCGTTGCCGCGCGCCTCCTTGGCGGTGACCACGCGGCCGATGGACGGCTCGGCGTAGTTCACACCCGGGTCTGCCACGCGCAGGCAGGCCTGCAGGACGCCAGCGTCGTCGTAGCCCAGCAGGTGGTGCGACTTCTTGTCGGCGCCGTCCGGGTCCTGGTAGGGGCCCTGCTCCAGAATGAACACCTTGCAGCGCAGGGCCAGCGCGTCGTGCAGCGCGTGCACGCCCAGGTCGTCGAAGCGGGCCCAGGTCCAGCGCAGGTGGGGCGACGGGTTGCTGGTTTCCATCATGCCCATGCTCAGATCAATTTCACGAGCTGCTTGCCGAAGTTCTTGCCCTTGAGCAGGCCCAGGAACGCTTCGGGTGCGGCGGCAATGCCGTCCGCCACGGTCTCGCGCGGGCGCAGCTTGCCGGTGCCGACCAGCGTGCCCAGCTCTTTCAGGGCCTCGGGCCAGACTTCCATGTGCTCGCTCACGATGAAGCCTTCGACCTTCATGCGGTTGATGAGCATGAGCGCAGGGTTGGCCATGGGCAGCGGCGCGCCGTCGTAGCCGGCGATCATCCCGCACAGGGCGATGCGGCTGAAGGCGTTCATGCGCAGCATCACCGCGTCCATAATCCATCCGCCCACGTTCTCGAAATAGCCGTCGATGCCGTTCGGGCAGGCTTCCTTGAGCGCCTTGGACATGGCCTTGACGTCGCTGTGCTGCTTGTAGTCGATGCAGGCGTCGAAGCCCAGTTCCTCCACGGCGTACTTGCATTTTTCAGCACCACCGGCAATGCCTACCGCGCGGCAGCCGCGCGCCTTGGCCAGCGCGGCAAACGCGCTGCCCACGGCGCCGGTGGCGGCGCTCACCACCACGGTGTCGCCTTCCTTGGGGGCGATGATCTTGACCAAGCCATACCAGGCCGTCACGCCGGGCATGCCCACCGCGCCCAGGTAGTGCGACAGCGGCACGTGGGCCGTGTCCACCTTGCGCAGCGCGCCGGGGGCGTTGGCGTCGACCACGCTGTATTCCTGCCAGCCGCCCATGCCCACCACCTTGTCGCCCACGGCGTACTTGGGGTGGCGGCTCTCGGCCACCTCGCCCACGGTGCCGCCGATCATGACCTCGCCCAGGCCCTGCGACGCGGCGTAGCTCTTGCTCTCGTTCATGCGGCCGCGCATGTACGGGTCCAGGCTCAGGTAGTGGTGGCGCACCAGCACCTGGCCGTCCTGCAGCGCAGGCGTGTCGGTGGCGACCAGCTTGAAGTTGCTGGCCACGGCCTCGCCCTGGGGACGGTTGTCGAGAACGATTTGCTGATTGCGTGGCATGGAGAGCTCCTTGAACGTTTGCTACTATTTTTATAGCTGCCAGCGCTTATCCATCAAGCGTTAGCGGCCATTTTCACTTGAATTTCGGGCGGACTCAGTCGGTGGAAATCACCTTGAGGCCATTGACGCTGCGGCCGTCCACCGGCAGGCGCTTGACGTACTTGAAGGTGCCGGTGGCGTGGCTGCAGATCTTGCCTTGCGCGTCGTACACCGTGCCTTCGGTGAACGCCATGGTGGCCGTGCGGTGGATGAGCCGCCCCTTGGCCACCAGCGGGCCGCGGGCGGGCTGCATGAAGCTGGTCTTCATCTCGATGGTGACCACGCCCATGTCGGGGGTCTCGCTGCGCGCGGCCGTGGCCATGGTCACGTCCAGCAGCGTCATCGACGCGCCGCCGTGGGTCACGTCGAATGAGTTCAGGTGCTCGGGCTTGGCTTCGTAGCGCAGCTCGGATTCGCCCTTCTCCATGCGGTGCAGGGTGAAGCCGAGGTGGCTGACAAAGGGGATCTCGACACCAAATTTCAGCACAGGTAACTCCAGTTTTTGTAGGGAGGCAAAAGCATACGCCTTCGCACTGCCTCGGCGGCACAAACACGGGCATGGCGAGGGCATCGGGTGCACTGCCCACACCGCCCGCTCCGCCTGCTCCGGCCTGCACGCCGGGCGGGCGTGCAGCCGGGGCCATCAGCCGCCGGTGACGATGCTCACGCCGCCGTCCACTGCCAGCCACTGGCCGGTGATGTGCTTGCCCGCATCCGACGCATACAGCGCGCACAGGCCCTTCAAGTCCTCGTCGTCGCCCAGGCGGCCCAGCGGCGCGTGCGCGGCCAGGGCTTCCTCACCCATGGCCTTCAGGGTGCCCACCGTCATCTTGCTCGGGAAGAAGCCCGGGCAGATGGCGTTGACGCGGATGTTGTACTTGCCCCATTCAGCCGCCAGCGCGCGGGTGAAGTTGATCACCGCGCCCTTGGACGTGTTGTAAGCGATGGTGTTCATGCCCTTGGGATTGCCGCCCAGGCCCGCGATGGAGGCCACGTTGATGATGCTGCCGCTGCGGCGCGCGATCATGCTGTGCTTGGCGATGTGCTGGCTCAGGATGAAGTAGCCGCGCACGTTCAGGTTCATCACCTTGTCCCAGGCGTCCACGGGGTGGTCCTCGGCCGGGGCGCCCCAGGCGGCGCCGGCGTTGTTCACCAGGATGTCCACGTGGCCCAGGCGCTCCAGGGTTTCGTCGGCCAGGCGGCGGATGTCGGCCTCGTTGGAGCAGTCCGCGGCGATCCAGCGCGCGTCGATGCCGGCGGCCTGCAGGTCGGCCGCAGCCTCTTCCAGGTCGGACGCCTTGCGCGAGCTGAGCACGATCTTGGCGCCCGCCTCGCCCAGCGAATGGGCCAGTTGCAGGCCCAGGCCGCGCGAGCCTCCGGTCACGAGGGCGGTCTTGCCGGTCAGGTCGAACAGTTGCTGGATGGTGCGGGTCATGAAGTGTGTCTCCTTGGGTTTGTGGGTCTGCAGTCAGGGTGCGAACGGCCCGCCCTGCGGGCGTGCGGCCATCCGGCACATGAAATCAAGTCACGCAATGATTGTGCGATGCAACGCGGAGGTGCCATGTCGCGGGAGTGTCGCGGATGGGGCCACGGCATGCAGAGGGCGTTGACCGCGTCATGGCGCAGCATCTGCCCGCAGCCGCGAGCGCACGCCGATCAGCACCAGCCCCACCACGGCAGCCACCCCGCCCACGGCGATGAGGGTCCAGCCCAGCGCATCGTCCGTGCGCGCCGTGGCGATGCCCAGCACCAGCACCAGCAGGCCGCCGTAGATCAGCGCCCAGATGAGCTGGTGCAGGCGCTGCAGTGCGCGTGGTGTGGCCATGGTCAGAACGCCTCTTCAGGAAAGCTGGCGCAGGTCGCATCGCGGCTGCTCACCACCTGCAGCCACGCGCCGATCTTGGGCAGCTCGTAGTGGAAGAAATAGCGCATGGCGCCCATGCGGCCCACGCTGGCGGGCTGTGCCAGGGCAGCGTCGTCGGCCAGCGTCGCCAGCGCCAGGTCCAGCCACACCCAGGCCAGCACCGTGTGGCCGAAGGCCTGCATGTAAGGCACGGCATTGGCCAGCGCATCGGCCGGCTGGCCCGTGGCCCACGCGGCCTTGGTGGCGGCACCGATCTGCTGCAGGGCGGCGCCCAGCGCGTTGGCATGCGCGGCCAGCGCGGGCACCTGGATCGCCCGCTCGATGATGGCGTTGATGCGCCCGGCCAGCAGCGTGAGGCCGCGCCCGCCTTCCATCAGCACCTTGCGGCCCAGCAGGTCCATGGCCTGGATGCCGTGCGTGCCCTCGTGGATCATGTTCAGGCGGTTGTCGCGCCAGTACTGCTCCACCGGAAAGTCGCGCGTATAGCCATAGCCGCCGTGGATCTGAATGGCCAGCGAATTGGCCTCCAGGCAGAACTCGCTGGGCCAGCTCTTGGCGATGGGCGTGAGCACTTCGAGCAGCAGGCGGGCCTCGTCGGCCGCGGCTGCGTCGCCCGTGTGCTGCTCGTCCACCAGACGGGCGCAGAACAGGTTGAGCGCCAGCGCCCCTTCGCCATAAGCCTTCTGGGCCAGCAGCATGCGCTTGACGTCGGCGTGTTCGATGATGCGCACCTGCGGCTGCGCGGCGTCCTTGACCACGGCGGCGGGGGCGCCACCGGCCGCGTCCTTGGCGCCCTGCACCGGGCGGCCCTGCGGGCGGTTCCTGGCGTAGTCCAGGCTGGCGTAGTAGCCCGCCAGGCCCAGCATGGTGGCGGCCATGCCGATGCCGATGCGCGCCTCGTTCATCATGTGGAACATGCAGTGCAGGCCCTTGCCCGGCTGCCCCACCAGGTAGCCCACGGCGCCGGCCTGCCCGCCCACCGGGAACTTGCCCTCGCCGAAATTGAGCAGCGTGTTGGTGGTGCCGCGCCAGCCCAGCTTGTGGTTCAGGCCCGCCAGCGCCACGTCGTTGCGCTCACCGGTCAGCTGGCCCTCTACATCGACCATCTTCTTGGGCACGATGAACAGCGAAATGCCGCGCGTGCCGGGCACGAGCTTGCCGTCCGGCCCCGGGATCTTGGCCAGCACCAGGTGCACGATGTTCTCGGTGAGCTCGTGGTCGCCCGAGCTGATCCACATCTTGTTGCCCGTGAGGCGATAGCGCGCGCCCAGCGGGTCGGCTTCGAAGTCGCTGCCATCGGGCACGGCGCGCGTGGCCACGTCCGACAGCGACGAGCCCGCCTGCGGCTCGGACAGGCACATGGTGCCCGACCAGCGGCCGTTGAACTCGTTGAGTGCGAAGACTTCTTTCTGCAGCGCCGTGCCGTGCGCCATCAGCAGGTTGGCGTTGCCCGAGGTCAGCAGGTTGGAGCCGATGCTGATGGACGCCACCGCAAAGAAGCTGTTGGCCGCCGCCTCTACCGTGTAGGGCAGCTGCATGCCGCCGATGTCGTAGTCCTGCGCGGCCGACAGCAGGCCCGATTCGGCGTAGGCCTTGCGGGCCTCGTACGTCGCCCGGGGCAGGATGACCTTCTCGCCGTCGAAGTGCGGCTCTTCGATGTCCACCGTGCGGTTGTGCGGCGCGTACTTCTCGCGCGCGATGCGCTCGCAGGTGTCCAACACCGCGTCGAAAGTTTCGCGCGAATGGTCAGCGAAACGGCCGCGGGCCGAGAGGCTCTCGGCCTCCAGCCAGTCGTACAGCAAAAAGTCGAGCGTGGAACGCAGGGTCATGAGGTCTCCTTGAATGCTGCATGCCCTGCCCCCTCGCCGGCGCGAGGATCAGCGGGCGGGCAGCGCGATGTTCTTGAAACACCAGTACTCCATGTCCGAATCGGGCTTGGGCTGGCAGCTGGCCTCTCCGAGCTGCAGGCGCGTGGCACCTGCCGGGAGCGGCGGGAAAGTGATCTTCAGAAACTTGGTGCGACCGGGCTTGACCGTGTCCATCTTCACGTTGCACAGCGTGAGGCCGCTGATCGCACGCTGCGGCAGCACCGCACCGCTGTCCAGGTCCTTGAGCGTGAAGGCATCGGGCGAGCCCGTGGGCTGCGCGCAGGCTTCGAACGCCTCGTCGGTGCTGTTCTTCACCACCAGGGTGACGCGGGTCTGCTTGGCGTCGAGCACGATCTCCTGCAGCACCACGTCGGCGTCGGACTCCAGCGGCTGCTGGAGCTTGAAGCTCTGTGCGTGGGCACCGCAGGCCACGGCCAGCGTGGAGAGTGCGGTGAGAAATCGAAGTGAAGTTGTGCGACGCATGGGAAAACCGGTGAAAGGAAGAAAAAGAAGAAAGGCGGAGACGGCCCGGCACCCTGGGGCGCCAGCAACCGCGGCGGATTCTGCCGCGCGCCGGTGCCGCCGCTGGGGTTTGCGCGCCGCCACAAGGCAACAATTTGTAGCCCCTTCTTCTCAACCCCCTGTCACTGCATCCATGGCCCTGCCGCATTCAGAGACTCGCCACCCGCACGCGCTCGGCGGCCATGTATGTAAGCCCCTTATACAGACCGGCCTTGGGCAAGGCCGGCCCGGTGCGCATGCCGGCAGAGCGCCGGAACGCTATCGGTCAGAACACCTCGAAGACGCCGGCAGCACCCATGCCGCCGCCGATGCACATGGTCACGCACACCTTCTTGGCGCCGCGGCGCTTGCCTTCGATGAGCGCGTGGCCCGTGAGACGCTGGCCCGACACTCCGTAGGGGTGGCCCACAGCGATCGCGCCGCCGTTCACATTCAGGCGGTCGGCCGGGATGCCCAGCTTGTCGCGGCAGTACAGCACCTGCACGGCGAAAGCCTCGTTCAGCTCCCACAGGTCGATGTCCTGCACGGTAAGGCCCAGCTTCTTGAGCACCTTGGGCACCGCGAACACGGGGCCGATGCCCATTTCGTCGGGCTCGCAGCCGGCCACGGCAAAGCCGAGGAAGCGGCCCAGGGGCTTGAGGCCCTTCTTGCTGGCGTACTCTTCACTGGTCACCACGCAGGCGCCTGCGCCGTCGGAGAACTGGCTGGCATTGCCGGCCGAGATCACGCCCCCGGGCAGCGCGGGGCGGATGCCACTGATGCCTTCCTTGGTCGTGCCTTCGCGCGTGCCTTCGTCCTTGCTCACGGTGACCTGCTTGGTGATCAGGCCCAGCGTCTTGTCGGCAATGCCGGCGGTGACGGTGATGGGGGCGATCTCGGCATCGAACAGGCCGGCGGCCTGGGCTGCGCAGGCCTTTTGCTGGCTGGCGGCACCGTATTCGTCCATCGCGTCGCGGCCGATGTTGTACCGCTTGGCCACCTGTTCGGCGGTCTGCAGCATGCTCCAGTAGATCTCGGGCTTTTGCTTGGCCAGGGCCAGGTCCTGGATCATGTGCAGGTTCATCTCCTGCTGCACGCAGGAGATGCTTTCCACACCGCCCGCCACGTACACGTCGGCTTCGCCGGCGATGATGCGCTGGGCCGCGGTGGCAATGGTCTGCAGGCCCGAGGAGCAAAAGCGGTTGATCGTCATGCCCGACGCCGTGATGGGCAGGCCGGCTTTCAGCGCGATCTGGCGCGCGATGTTGCTGCCCGTGGCGCCTTCCGGCGTGGCGCAGCCCATGATGACGTCATCGACATCGGCGCCGTCGATGCCGGCGCGCTGCACGGCATGCTGCACGGCGTGGCCGCCCAGCGTGGCGCCATGGGTCATGTTGAAGGAGCCCTTCCAGCTCTTGGCGAGCGGCGTGCGGGCGGTGGAGACAATCACTGCGGAGGTCATGGGAAATCCTTTAATCGGTGAACGGGGTGCGCGCCGGTGCTTCGCTTCGTCAATGAGCTTACAAATGAAATGGATGCGTTCTCGTGCCAGGCAAGGCGCAAACCGCAGTCATAGCCAAGCTATGACGAGGATTTGCAACGCAGCATGGTGGGAGAAGGCGCGATTTCATGTACGCGATTTGGCGAAGCGAAGTACCTGCTTTACTGGAAGGCCTTGCCTTCGGCGGCCAGCTTGGCCAGCAGCGGAGCGGGCTTCCAGGCGTTGGCGTCGTCCATGGGGTTCTGGGCAAAGCGGTTCATCGCCTGCACCACGTTGAACAGGCCCACTTCGCTGGCGTAGTGCATCGGGCCGCCGCGGTGGATGGGGAAGCCGTAGCCGGTCAGGTACACCATGTCGATGTCGCCGGACTTGCTGGCAATGCCCTCTTCCAGGATGTGCGCGCCTTCGTTCACCAGGGCGAACACCAGGCGCTGCACGATTTCCTCGTCGGAGATCTTGCGGGGCGCCGTGCCCAGGGTCTTGCGGTGCTCCTCGATCATCTTGTTCACCACATCGCTCGGGATCGCGTCGCGCTTGCCGGCCCGGTAGTCGTACCAGCCTGCGCCGGTCTTCTGGCCGAAGCGGCCCAGCTCGCACAGCAGGTCTGCGGTCTTGCTGTACTTCATGTCGGGCTTTTCGCTGTAGCGGCGCTTGCGGATCGCCCAGCCGATGTCGTTGCCGGCCAGGTCGCCCATGCGGAACGGGCCCATGGCAAAGCCGAACTTCTCGATGGCCTTGTCCACCTGCTGGGGCGTGGCGCCTTCGTCCAGCAGGAAGCCGGCCTGCTGGCTGTAGCGCTCGATCATGCGGTTGCCGATGAAGCCGTCGCACACGCCCGAGACCACGGCGGTCTTCTTGATCTTCTTGGCCACGGCCATCACGGTGGCCAGCACGTCCTTGGCGGTGGCCTTGCCACGCACCACTTCCAGCAGCTTCATGACGTTGGCGGGGCTGAAGAAGTGCATGCCCACCACGTCCTGGGGACGCTGGGTGAAGTTGGCGATCTGGTCCACGTCCAGCGTGGAGGTGTTGGACGCCAGGATGGCGCCGGGCTTGGCCACGGCGTCCAGCTGCTTGAACACGGCTTCCTTCACGCCCATCTCTTCGAAAACGGCTTCGATGATCAGGTCGCAGTCCTTGAGCTCGTCGTAGCTGAGCGTGGTGGACAGCAGCGCCATGCGCTGGGCGTACTTGTCTTCCTTGAGCTTGCCCTTCTTGACCTGCGCTTCGTAGTTCTTCTTGATGGTGCCGACGCCGCGGTCCAGGGCCTCCTGCTTCATCTCCAGCATCTTGACGGGGATGCCGGCGTTCAGGAAGTTCATGGCGATGCCGCCGCCCATGGTGCCCGCACCGATCACGCCCACCAGCTTGATGTCGCGCTTGGGGGTGTCCGACGGCACGTCAGGGATCTTGCTCGCGGCGCGCTCTGCCATGAACAGATGGCGCAGCGCGCGGGACTCGGCGGTCCACATCAGGTTGATGAAGATCTCGCGCTCGACCAGCATGCCTTCGGCGAACTTCTTCTTGGTGGCTGCTTCGACCGCGTCCACGCACTTGGCAGGCGCGGGGAAGTTCTTGGCCATGCCCTTGACCATGTTGCGTGCGAACTGGAAGTACGCGTCGCCTTCAGGGTGCTTGCAGGGGAAATTGCGCACCAGGGGCAGCGGGCGCGTATCGGCCACGCTCTGGGCGAACGCCAGGGCTTCTTCGGCCAGCGACTCGGGCGATGCGGCCAGCTTGTCGAACAGCTTCTGGCCGGGCACGCCGGCGATCAGTTCGCTCTTGACGGGCTCGCCGCTCACGATCAGGTTGAGCGCGGCTTCGACGCCGATCACGCGCGGCAGGCGCTGCGTGCCGCCCGCGCCGGGGATCAGGCCCAGCTTGACTTCGGGCAGCGCAATCGAGCAGCCAGGTGCGGCAATGCGGTAGTGGCAGCCCAGCGCCAGCTCCAGGCCGCCGCCCATGGCGACGGTGTGCATGGCGGCCACGACCGGCTTGGCCGAGTTTTCCACGGCGAGGATCACCGACAGCAGGTTGGGCTCCTGCAGCGACTTGTCGGTACCGAATTCCTTGATGTCCGCACCGCCCGAGAAGGCGCCGCCGGCGCCGGTGATGACGATGGATGTGACCGCTGCATCGGCATTGGCACGGGCCAGGCCGTCCACGATACCTTGGCGGGTGGCCAGGCCCAGCCCGTTGACGGGAGGGTTTGCCAGCGTGATCACGGCAACGGAGCCGTGGACTTTGTATTCAGCGGTCATGGTGCTGTTGTTCCTTGGAGAGTGAAAAAGAACGATCGTGCGTTTTTATTGTAGGGGCTCCGCATGGCTTTGCGATATCCCGTTTGTCCCGCGGGGGACAAACGGCTTCCGTAGGCCAGGTTGCGTTTCGTGCGAAACACTCCAAGTCCCAGCGAAAGCCTGAGACAGGGCTCTAGGCGGTGGCCGCCAATGGCGGAACGTCAAGCTTCATCGGGCTACCCTTCAAAAGCTCGTAGCCCATGGACAGATAGTGATTGCACATTTCTGGATCCTCGAGCAGGGACTCTTTTGCATCCTCTGGCCGGAACAGCAGAAGGTGGCGCACATACAGCAGTTCAGCATCTGCCTTGATAGCGAATCGAATGAAGTCAGGAAACTGGTGAATGTTGTTGCGCTTCAGGGTCCACGACAGCCCCAGGCGAGGACGACGCAACAAGTGTTGCTCACGTCGAAGGCTTTGGAAATGGTCCAGGTTCTTCATAAACGTGTTCAGATCAGCTCCGCCCCGGTTCGCTGTGAACACCTCTTCCGTCATCCCGTCGATGGAAAACGTCAGCGTATCCAGCAGGTGCATTTTCCGGGCATCGAATCGCTGCTTGACGAAGGAACCATTGGTGACGCAGGTGACCAGCACATCGTAGGCCTCGCACAACTCGAAGAACCGGTTCCATTGGGACGCCGAAACCATGGTCGGTTCTCCACGCCCAACAAGATTCACCAATGTGAGGTACGGAAAAACCTCGTGCGCCAGAGTCTCGAGAACCTCCGCATTCAACGGCGGTCGCCGGTTGTTCAGAAGATGCTCACGCTCATCTCCGTGGCTGCTGCAGTGGGAACAATGGAGATTGCAGGCAGCCGTCAGCTCGATGCTCAAAGATTCTGGGAGGTGAGGAACTGTCGCACGCTGGAGAACTTCGCTCTGTACCACTTGAGCACGAACCCTGGACTTCAAACCGACCAGGTAGGCCTGTCGAGAGAGTTCACCCCCGTCCTCCGGAATTAGTCGCGTCGAAACGACCTCGCAGGCTCCGTAGGATCGAGCAAAAGCCTCGAGCCGCAGGCGGATCCATCCGGCTGCCTTGCCTTCTGGCGGAATGAGCAAGCGAACTCGCTCCACCACATCGGAATGACGCAAGCGAAAGCAGATGGTGCGTTCCTCGCTGTAGCGCCCCGCAATGCCCACAGCAAAATACAGCTTGCTGAAGTCATACCGGGTGTCCGCAGTGCGGCGCAGGCGCACCGTCAGCTCAATGAAAACGTCATCGTTCTTGACACGAAAAAGTCCCAATCGAGTCAGTTGGGGACGCAGAGGATCAGTCAATCTTGCGCTCCGCTTGCGCTTTCCGGAAATCCCAGGATATTGGCTGATACTCCGCGGGCTTTGTTAACGCTGCCTGCGCAGCCCGTCCGCCCAGCGCCGCCCAGCTACGGCGCTGTTCTGCATAGCGGATTTCGCGAAACCAGCACTGCTTGCATTGAGCCCACTCGTTTTCCGTACCCAAGGTGCGACGTACAGACTGCATCCGCTCGTTGTTCCAGAGGGATGAAAAGGTAGTTTTCTCATCCAGATGCCCAACGTTCTCTGCGTACATGTTTGCACAAGTGACCACCTCGCCGTCAGCCATCACCACGGCCGTACGGTGAATGAAAAGACATTCCGCCTGGGCAAGATCGGACGACATCGCGGGCTGATCTTCCGCCTGATCGTGCAACCGCTTGAGCTCTTCAAGAGTACGCATAACTGCCCCGTTGGTGATGAGCCCCGATACTAAAGACCTTGCAGGGCCCATGAGCAGTTGGCAATCATTTTTTACCAAATGGGCAAAAATCATGGGCACTGAATGTCCATGGCTTACACCTCCAGCCACTCCTTGCGAATGTAGTTGTCGGCCCGCAAGCTGTCCGGCGTGCCTTGGAACACGATGGAGCCATGCCCCATCACCAGCGCGCGGTCCGAGATCTTCATCGCGATGGTGAGCTTCTGCTCGATGAGCAGCACCGAAATCCCGCGCGCCTTGATGGTCTGCAGGTACTGCCCCACCAGCTCGACGATCTTGGGAGCCAGGCCTTCGGTGGGCTCGTCGATGATGATCAGGTCGGGGTCGCCCATCAGCGTGCGGCACAGCGTGAGCATCTGCTGCTCGCCGCCGGACATCACGCCCGCCTCGGTGTGCTGGCGCTCCTTGAGGCGCGGGAACATTTCGTACATGTCGTCGAACGACCAGCGGCTGCCCTTGCCGTTGCCCTTTTGGCCCAGCAGCAGGTTCTGGTGCACGGTGAGGTTGGGAAACACGTCGCGGCTCTCGGGCACGTAGCCCAGGCCTAGGTGGGCGATCTCGTAGGCCTTCTTGCCGTTCAGAGCCTGGCCCTTCCATTCGAGCGTGCCCTCCCAGTCCACCAGGCCCATGATGGCCTTGGCGGTAGTCGAGCGGCCCGAACCGTTGCGCCCGAGCAGCGCCACGATCTCGCCGGGCTGGACGTCGAAGCTCACACCATGCAGCACATGGCTCTTGCCGTAGTAGGCGTGGAGGTTGTCAATTTTCAGCATAGTCAGTCAGTGTCCCGCGCCTTGCTCATCGGCCACGACGGAGCCCAGGTAGGCCTCCTGCACGCGCGCATTGGCGCGCACCTTGTCGGGGGTGTCGAAGGCGATCACCTCGCCATAGACCACCACCGCGATCTTGTCGGCCAGGCCGAACACCACGCCCATGTCGTGCTCCACGGTCAGCAGGGTGCGGCCTTCGGTCACTTCCTTGATGAGGTGGATGAAGCGCGTGGTCTCGCTCTTGCTCATGCCGGCCGTGGGCTCGTCCAGCAGGATCACGTTGGCGCCGCCCGCGATGGTGATGCCGATCTCCAGCGCCCGCTGCTCGGCGTAGGTGAGGTTCATGGCCAGGGTGTCGCGCTTCTTGTCGAGCTTGATCATCTCCATGAGCTCTTTGGCGCGCTGGTTGGCGTCGTGCAGGTTCGACAAGAAGCGCAGGAAGGTGTACTTGTAGCCCATGCTCCACAGCACGCCGCAGCGCAGGTTCTCGAACACGCTCAGCTTGGGGAAGATGTTGGTGATCTGAAAACTGCGCGACAGGCCCTTGCGGTTGATCTCGTACGGCGCCAGGCCGTTGATGCGCTGGCCGTTCAGGATCACGTCGCCGCTGGTGGGCGCAAAGCGCCCGCTGATCAGGTTGAACAGCGTGGACTTGCCAGCGCCGTTGGGGCCGATGATGGCCACGCGCTCGCCAGGAGCCACGACCAGGTTGGCGCCACGGATGATTTCGGTCTTGCCAAAGCTCTTGCGCAGGTCGCGCAGTTCCAGGGCGTAGGCAGGGGTTGCGTTGTCAGCGGCCATGTTCACAGCGCCTCCGTACGCTTGATGTGGTGTTCGATTTCTTCCTGGATCGTGCCCCACTGGCGCAGGAACTGGCGACGGCACAGCTCGAACAGCCCGAAGCCCGTGACCATCACGAAGATGGCGCCGAACCAGCTGGCAAAGCCCTTGGCGTTGAGCGTGGCGCCCAGGAAGGTCAGCTCCGGCCCGAGTGCGGCGTTCAGTTGCAGGTGGTAGGTCATCTCGATCATGCAGGCCGCCCCCAGCACGCCCACCAGCGCGGTGCCGGCCAGCGCCAGGTACGAAGTGCCCAACTGGCGCAGCTTGCCGTACTTGGCCAGGCGCAGGTTCATCATGATCAGGCTGGCGATGCCGCCGGGCGCATACATCACCATGAACAGGAACACGAGGCCCAGGTACAGCAGCCAGGCCTTGGACAGCTCGGACAGTAGCACCGAGGCCAGCACCAGCAGCACCGCACCGATGATGGGCCCGAAGAAGAACGTGGCCCCGCCCAGGAAGGTGAACAGCAGGTAGCCGCCCGAGCGGATCACGCTCAGGCTGTCGGCGCCGGTGATGATCTCGAAGTTGATGGTGGCCAGGCCCCCACCGATGCCTGCAAAAAAGCCCGCGATGATGAACGCGAAGTAGCGCACGCGCTGCGTGTTGTAGCCGATGAACTCCACGCGCTCTGGGTTGTCGCGCACCGCATTCAGGATGCGGCCGAGCGGCGTGCCGGTGAAGGCGAACATCGCCGCGGTGCACACGAAGCAGTAGGCCGCGATCAGGTAGTACACCTGCATGCCCGAGCCGAAGTTCAGGCCGAAGAAGGCCTTGCCGTACGTGCGGTCGGTGGTGATGCCGCCTTCGCCGCCGAAGAACTCGGGGAACATCAGCGCCATGGACGCCACCAGCTCGCCGATACCGAGCGTGATCATGGCGAACGTGGTGCCCGACTTCTTGGTGGTGACGAAGCCCAGGATGATGGCAAAGAACGCGCCGGCCAGGCCGCCCACCAGCGGGATCAGTACCAGCGGAATGTTGACCGTGCCCTTGGTGGCCATGTTCATCGCGTGGATGGCGATGAACGAGCCGAGCCCGGTGTAAACCGCATGGCCGAAACTCAGCATGCCGCCCTGCCCCAGCAGGATGTTGTACGACAGGCAGATGATGATCAGGTAGCCGATCTGCGACAGCATCGTCAGCGCCAGGCTGCTGCGAAACAGCATGGGCGCGACGATGAGCATGGCTGCGAACAGCGTCCAGATGACGAATCGGCCCACGTTCCAGGGCTTGAAGCGGTAGTAGGAGCTGGCGCCGGAGCCAGTGGTGGTAGGTGTCGAATTGGAATTCATGGCTTCAGTCCTCCCGCGTGCCCAGCAAGCCCTTGGGCCTGAAGATCAGGATCAGCACGAGGAACAGGTACGGCAGGATGGGCGCCACCTGCGAGATGGTGAGCTTGAGCAGCGGGTAGCCGAAGGTCTGGTCGGTGACGGCCACGCCCACCGCCTTGAACACATGGATGAGCGAGTAGTCGAGCGCCACGGCAAAGGTCTGCACCAGCCCGATGAGCAGCGACGCGAGGAAGGCCCCCGCCAGCGAGCCCATGCCGCCCACCACCACCACCACGAAGATGATGGAGCCCACCGACGCCGCCATGGCGGGCTCGGTGACGTAGGTGTTGCCGCCGATCACCCCCGCCAGGCCCGCCAGGGCCGCGCCGCCGCCGAACACGAGCATGAACACGCGCGGCACGTTGTGGCCCAGCGCCTCCACCATGTGCGGGTACTTGAGCGCCGCCTGGATCACGAGGCCGATGCGCGTGCGGGTGAGCAGCAGCCACACCGACACCAGCATCAGCAGCGCGACCAGCATCACGAACGAACGCGACTTGGGGAACTGCGTGCCGTACAGCGAAAACAGGGGGCCCTGCAGTTGCGTGGGCAGGCCGTAGGGCACCGTCGAGCGGCCCCACACGAGCTGCACCACTTCCAGAATGAGGTACGAGAGCCCGAACGTGACGAGCAGCTCCGGCACGTGGCCGAACTTGTGCACGCGGCGCAGGCAATAGCGCTCGAACGCGGCACCCAGTGCAAACACCACCAGCGGCGCAATCACGAGCGCCGGCCAGAAGCCCACCAGTCCGGAGATGGTGAACGCGAAATAGGCTCCCAGCATGTAGAAGCTGGTGTGCGCAAAGTTGAGCACACCCATCATGCTGAAGATCAGCGTGAGGCCCGAACTGAGCATGAACAGCAGGAGCCCGTAGCTCACGCCGTTCAGCAGCGAGATCACGAAAAACTCAGTATTCATTGGAATTTTTCACTGCAGGGGTAAAAAAAGAGGCCCGAGTGGCTCGGGCCTCGAAGCGATTGCGCAGGGTTTACGGACGCTTCATCTGGCACGAGGAGGGCGTGCTGGCCACATAGGGCTCGTAGTACTTCACGGGCACGAAGGTGTAGCCCGTGTTCTCCGAATCGAGCGGGTACTTGCCGCCGGCCTTCTCCCACTTGGAGATGAACAGGCCCTGCTGCAGCTGGTGGTCCGTCTTGCGCATCTCGACCTCGCCGTTGAAGCTCTTGAACTTCATGCCTTCGAACACCGCCGCCACCTTGACGGGGTCGGTGGACTTGGCCTTGGCAAAGCCTTCGGACAGCATGGTGAAGGCGTGGTAGACCGCACCGGTGTACATGTCGTCGTTGAACTTCTTCTTGTAGTCCACCACGATCTTGTTGATCTCGCCGGGCAGGTTCATGTGGGCGTAGGCCACCATGTACACACGGCCTGCGGCGGCCGAGCCCATGGCGGTGGGGCTGCCGGTGACCGAGCCGTAGTAGGTGTAGAAGTTGACGTTGTTCAGGCCCGCATCGTTGGCGGCCTTGATCAGCAGCGCCAGGTCGGAGCCCCAGTTGCCGGTGATCACGCTGTCGGCGCCCGACTGCTTGATCTTGGCGATGTAGGGCGCGAAGTCGCGCACCTGGGCCAGCGGGTGCAGGTCGTCGCCGACGAACTGCACGTCAGGGCGCTTGCGGCCCATCATTTCCTTGGCGTACTTGGCGACCTGGTGGCCGTGCGCGTAGTTCTGGTTGATCAGGTAGACCTTCTTGACCTCGGGCATGTCCTTCATGTACGTGGTCAGGGCTTCCATCTTCATGGAGGTGTCCGCGTCCAGGCGGAAGTGCCAGTAGCTGCACTTGCTGTTGGTGAGGTCGGGGTCCACCGCGGCGTAGTTCAGGAAGAGGACTTCCTTGCCGGGGTTGCGGGCGTTGTGCTTTTCCAGCGCGTCCATGATGGCCAGGGCCGGGCCGGAGCCGTTGCCCTGCACCACGTACCGTGCGCCCTGGTCCATGGCCGAGCGCAGCGCGCTGGTGGTCTCTTGCGGGCTGAGCTTGTTGTCGATGCCGATGATCTCGTACTTGACCCCTGCGGCGTTCTTCTTGTTGAACTCTTCAGCGATGAACTGGAAGCTCTTGAGCTGGTTGGTTCCCACGGCCGCCATCAGGCCGGAAAGCGGGTCGAGCCAGGCGATCTTGACGGTCTCGCCCTTTTGAGCGAACGCCCCGCCAGCACTTGCCAGGATTACCGAGGCTGCTACAGCCTTAATAGCGAACTTCATGGTCTTGTCTCCTTGTAAATATATAAAACGCAGCGTACCGCGTTGCAACAAAGCGATGCTCAGGGATTGCCCCTACCAGCGTCGCACACGCGACTGGCCCCGCGCTCCCCCGAGCGCGGGGCCAGTCTTCATCACAGGCCCGGAAGCTTGTAATCCTTCAATTGCTCGCGCAATCGGGTCTTGAGCATCTTGCCGGTGGCGCCCAGCGGAATGGCATCGACGAACACGACGTCATCGGGGATCTGCCACTTGGCGGTCTTGCCTTCGTAGAAGGCGAGCAGCTCTTCGCGGGTGACCTCGGTGCCGGGCCGCTTGACCACCGCGACGATGGGGCGCTCGTCCCACTTGGGGTGCGGCATGCCCACGCAGGCAGCCATGGCAATTGAAGGGTGCGCCATCGCGATGTTCTCGATGTCGATGGAGCTGATCCACTCGCCGCCGGACTTGATCACGTCCTTGCTGCGGTCGGTGATCTGCATGAAGCCGTCGGCGTCGATGGTGGCCACGTCGCCCGTGGGGAACCAGCCGCGGCCCTGCGCGTCCTTGACGAGCGGGTTGCCGCCCTCGCCCTTGAAGTAGCTATCCACGATCCACGGGCCCTTGACCAGCAGGTCGCCGTAGGTCTTGCCGTCCCACGGCAGTTCCGCCCCGTCGCCGCCCACGATCTTCATGTCCACACCGTAGATCGCGCGGCCCTGCTTTTGCAGGACCTTCATCTGCTCGTCCTTGGAGAGCGCCAGGTGCTTGTTCTTCAGGGTGCACAGCGTGCCCAGCGGGCTCATCTCGGTCATGCCCCAGGCGTGCAGCACCTCGACGCCGTAGTCTTCCTTGAACGCATGGATCATGGCGGGCGGGCAGGCCGAGCCGCCGATGACGGTGCGGCGCAGCGTGGAGAACTTGAGGCCCGCGGGCTTCATGTGGCCGAGCATCATCTGCCACACGGTGGGCACGCCCGCGGCGTAGGTCACCTTCTCGGCTTCGATGAGTTCGTAGATGGACTTGCCGTCCATGGCCGGGCCCGGGAACACCAGCTTGCAGCCCGTGAGCGCGGCCGAGTACGGAATGCCCCAGGCGTTGACGTGGAACATGGGCACCACCGGCAGCACCGAGTCGCGAGCCGACAGGCACATCACGTCGGGCAGCGCCGCGGCGTAGGCGTGCAGCGTGGTGGAGCGGTGGCTGTACAGCGCGGCCTTGGGGTTGCCCGTGGTGCCGCTCGTGTAGCACATGCTGGACGCGGAGTTCTCGTCGAACTCGGGCCAGGCGTAGTCGGGCGCATAGGCGCCGATCCACTCTTCGTAGCTGGCCAGTCCCGGCACGCCGGAGTCTGCCGGCAGCTTGTCCGCATCGCACAGCGCTACCCACTTCTTCACCGTGGGGCACTTGGCGTGCACGGCCTGCACCAGGGGCAGGAAGGTCAGGTCAAAGCACAGCACCTGGTCTTCGGCGTGGTTGACGATCCAGGCGATCTGGTCGGGGTGCAGGCGCGGGTTGACGGTGTGCAGCACGCGGCCCGAGCCGGAGACGCCGAAGTACATCTCCATGTGCCGGTAGCCGTTCCAGGCCAGCGTGGCCACGCGGTCGCTGAACTGCAGCTTCAGGGCATCCAGCGCATGGGCCAGGCGGCGCGCACGCGCCCCGAGGTCTCGGTACGTGTAGCGGTGGATGTCGCCCTCGACCCGGCGCGAGACGATTTCAGCGTCGCCATGGTGGCGCTCGGCGAACTCGATCAGCGACGAAATCAAGAGCGGTTGGCTCTGCATCAGACCCAGCATGGGGGCTCCTTGGATGTGGTGGTGAATGGAAAGATCATCGTAGCGCGGTGCAGGCCTTCGGACGTGTCACGCTGGTGGTGAAAACCCGCAGCCCGCGGCGCGCATTCCATCGGGGCAAGGGCAGTGTGCGCCGCAGGCGCGGGCTTGCCAACACCTGTCGCCCCGTTGACAAACGCACAGGGAATACCCTGCATGACTCCTGAACCCGGGACAATGCGGCGCATGCTCTGCTTTGCGCCCACCGCCCAGCGTTTCATCGAAGCCCAGCCCTGGTTCGCCAGCGTGCCCGCAGCCCTGCAGGAGCGGCTGCGGGCCGAGGTGTTCTCCATCCAGGGCGACAAGGGCGCGGTGATGATGCCCGCCGGCAGCGCCGTGCAGGGCTGGTACGCCGTGCTGTCGGGCCTGGTGATGCTGCAAAGCCCGGCCAGCAAGGGCCGCTCGTCGGCGTTCATCGGCGTGCCCGACGGCGAGTGGTTCGGCGAAGGCTCGGCCATGAAACCCGAGCCGCGCAAATACAACGTGGTTGCACTGCGCCCCACCACCTTGCTGTGCCTGCCGCTGCCGCTGTTCAACGCGCTGCGCGAAGCGCACCTGGGCTTCAACCAGTTCCTGGTGCTGCACCTGAACATGCGCCTGGGCCAGGCCATGACCATCATCGAGGCGGGCCGCACGCAGTCCACCGAGCACCGCGTGGCGCTGTACCTGAGCCGGCTGTTCTGGCGCAGCACGCGCCGTCTCAACCTCACGCAGGACGAGCTGGGCCAGTTGGTGGGCCTGTCGCGCCAGACGGTGAACCGGGTGCTGCAAACGCTGGAAGGGCTGGGCATCGTGTCGCTGGACTTCGGCAAGGTGGCCATCGTGGATGACGACGCACTGAGTGCATACCTTGCCGCCACCGTGGCATCCTGAACGAACATGGGCTTGGGCATCACCGGGCAAGCTGACTGAACACGCTTATTGAACGCTCAGGCGCGCAGCCTTCTGGTCCGCGTCGAAGATGAACCTGCGCGGCCAGGCCTGCCACTCCTGCCCCAGGCCGGCGTGGTTGGGGTTGCCGGTGTGCACGAAGGCGCGCACGCTGTCCATCATCACGCCCGACAGGGCCAGGCGGCCCGGCTGGTTGGCGGTGCTGTTGGCGGCCTTGGCAAGCAACGATGGGCCGAAGTTGCCGAACACAAACGGCAGATCGAAGCCGTGGGCTGCGCCGTACACATCGTTCCAGGGCGCAGGCTGCTGGGCCCAGTTGAACTGGTAGCTCCACACGTTGGCCTGCTGGGTACGCAGCGTGTTGAGCAGGTTGTCGCGGCTCGGGTCGATGAAGGCGGCGCCCAGCAGCTTCATGCGGGCGTTGTAGCCGGTGACCGGCGCGGTGACGGGCAGGTACGACGCGTCGATGACGTCGGCCGCCGTGAGCGTGGTGGGCGCGTCGGGGTTGAAGCTTTGCGTCATCGCAAAACGTTCGGCGTCGCTGATCTTCATGCCGGGCTTGCCGCCCAGCAGCGCGAGGAAGGGCGCGAAGAGCTTGGCCTCGTCCAGCGTGTAGCCCGACAGCACCGGCACCTTGTGGTAGCGCCCCGCCCCGATGGCCGCGATCGGGTCGACCGGAATCACCACGCCATCCGGGATGGGCCCCGAGCCCGTGAGGCCGCTTTTGAGCACGGTCTGCAGCAGCACGCGGCCGTCCTTGCCGCGCAGGTAGCTGGCGGTTTGCGCGGGCGTCCAGCCGGCCACCAGCGCGGCTGCCGCGGCGGCGTCGGGCGCCAGCCGGTCGGCCACTGCCAGGGCCGCCAGCAATGTGCCCGCCTGCGCCGCGTATTTGCTGGCCGGGTTGAGCGTGGGGATGGTGCCCGCGGGCAAGTTGGTGGGCAGCGATATGCCGGCGCTGACCGGCAGGGCCTTGTGGAACAAGCCAGCAGCCGGCGGTGCCGTCAGCAGGGCCAGCACATTGGTGGCACCCGCCGACTGACCCATCAGCGTGACGTTGCCCGCGTTGCCGCCAAAGCGGCCGATGTTGTCCTGGATGAAGCGCAGCGCCTGGATGTTGTCCAGCAGCGCGTAGTTGCCGCTGTACGCCTGGCTGCCGGTGTGCAGCGCGGGCAGCTGAAAGAAGCCCATCACATCGAGCCGGTAGTTGGCCGTGACAACCACCGCATTGGCCTTGCGGGCCAGCGCCGCACCGTCGTACACCGGGTCGGCCGTGTAGCCCGAGATGCCGCTGCCGCCGTGCAGGAACAGCAGCACGGGCAGGTTGTTGTCTCCGTTGGCCGGGCGCCAGATGTTCAGGGTCAGGCAGTCTTCGTTGCCCACGGGGGTGCCCAGGGTCTGGCCGATGGTGTCGTCAAAGCGGTTGTTGGCGCCAGGGCCGTACAGGCGCCCCATCTGCAGGCAGGCGTTGCCAAAGCGCGTGGCGTCGCGCTCGCCCGTCCAGGCTGCGGGCTCTGCGGGTGGTTGCCAGCGCAGGTCGCCCACCGGGGGCTTGGCAAACGGCAAGCCCTTCCAGGCGTAGGTGCCGGTGGTGGCGCTGTCGTCCGTGCCGCGCACCGCGCCGTAGCGGGTCTCGCGCAGCTCGGGCGGCGTGCCGCTGGAGCCGCCGCATGCCGTACCCATCAATGCTGCCAGCATGGCGGCGCCTAAGCGCACGCGGCGTTGAAAATCAGCCATGTCTTGTCTCCTTGGGGGTTTTCAGGAATGGGTCGGGCCTCTCTGAAGCGTCACACTTGCGGCAGGGCCAAACCTCAGCGACGATTGTGTGAATGCATCGCCATCGGCCCACTATCGCAACCGCGCCAAAACAGTGACTTCAGAACACCACCCTCGCGTTAACCCTGACTCGGCAGCACGGCCATGACACCGCGCACCAGCTCCGCCGCGTGGGTGCGTGGCATCGCGGACATGTTTGCGGCCGAAGGCCTGCCCGCCGCAGACCTGTGCAGCGAAGCGGGCATCGACCTGCCCGCCCTGCAGCAACAGCAGACCCGCGTGGATGTGGACCGCGTAAGCCGCCTGTGGGAGGCCGCCGCGGCGCGGTACGGCCAGCCCGGCCTGGGCCTGGAGCGGGACCTGGCGGCGCGCTACGGCAATGTGGACCTGGTGGGCTATGCGCTGGCCTCCGGGCCCAACCTGATGGTGGGGTTTGAGCACCTGCAGCGGCAGATGGCGCTGATATCGGACGCCACCACCTTCGAGATGCAGCGCGACCCGCGCGGCCAGGGCTACTGGCTGGCGATCAGCCACATAGGCGCCACCCGGCCCATCCCGCGCCAGCGCATCGAGTTCGCGGTGCTGACCTTGTTCATGCTGTGCGGCTGGCTGACCCGGCGCGACCTGGTGCCGCAGGCCGTGGAGCTGACCACCCCGCCACCGCAGGACGACGCCCGTTACCGCGTGGCCTTCGGGGTGATGCCACGGTTCGGGCAGCCGGCCAACCGGTTCCTGCTGGCAGACGCCGACCTGCTGGCGCCCATCCCCACGCACAACCCCAGCCTGTGGGCGCTGCACGAGCGCATGGTGGAGTCCGAGCTGGACCAGCTCGGCCAGACGCTGGCCAGCACCCGGGTGCGCACCGAAATCGCGCGCGTGCTGCACCTGGGCGAGCCGCGGCGCGAAGACATCGCTGCGCGACTGCACCTGACCGACCGCACCCTGCAGCGGCGTCTGCAGGCCGAATCCGTGAGCTACCAGCAGCTGCTGGACGACACACGCTGCGAGCTGGCGCGCCAGCACCTGAGCGATGCGCGGCGCACCCTGGGCGAGATCTCCGACCTGCTGGGCTTTGCGGACCAGAGCAACCTGTTTCGGGCTTGCAAGCGCTGGTTCGGCATGCCGCCCGGCCAGTACCGCGCGCAGGTGCTGCACCCGGAGCCCGAAGCAGCGTCCTGACAAGGGGGATGGCCAAGGCAGAGCAAGCTAGGGGCCTGCGTATTGTGGCCCATGGCCCTGTCGGCTCGGGGGCATCGGCGGTGCGAGACAATCGGACGATGAATCAGCGCGCCGACAGCGAAACCCTTGCCGACATCGGCCTGGCCTGGAACCATGGTTTTGCCGCCCTGGGCCCGGATTTTTATACCGAGCTGCGCCCTACTCCGCTGCCCGCGCCCCACTGGGTCAGCACCAGCGCCGCGGTCGCCCAGCTGATCGGCCTGGACGCGGCCCACCTCCAATCCGACGAGGCACTGCAGGCGTTCACCGGCAACATGCTGCTGGCGGGCTCGCGCCCCCTGGCCAGCGTGTACAGCGGCCACCAGTTCGGCGTCTGGGCCGGCCAGTTGGGCGACGGCCGCGCCATCTTGCTGGGCGAGACGGCCAGCGGCTACGAGGTGCAGCTCAAGGGCGCCGGCCGCACGCCCTATTCGCGGGGGGGCGACGGCCGCGCCGTGCTGCGGTCCAGCATTCGCGAGTTTCTGTGCAGCGAGGCCATGCACGGCCTGGGCGTGCCAACATCGCGCGCGCTGTGCATCACCGGGTCGCCCGGCCCCGTGCGGCGCGAAGAGGTCGAGACCGCCGCGGTGGTCACCCGCGTGGCACCCAGCTTCGTGCGCTTCGGCCACTTCGAGCACTTTGCCGCCAACGGGCTCGAGCCCCAACTGCTGGCGCTGGCCGACTACGTCATCGACCGCTACTACCCTGCATGCCGCACCACCACCGAGTTCGGCGGCAATGCCTACGCGGCACTGCTGCAGGCCGTGAGCGAGCGCACTGCGCGCCTGATGGCGCAGTGGCAGGCCGTGGGGTTTTGTCATGGCGTGATGAACACCGACAACATGAGCATCCTGGGCCTGACCATCGACTACGGGCCGTTTCAGTTTCTGGACGCGTTCGTGCCCGGCCATGTGTGCAACCACAGCGACACGCAAGGCCGCTACGCCTACAACCGCCAGCCCAACGTGGCGTACTGGAACATGTTCTGCCTGGCCCAGGCCCTGCTGCCGCTCATCGGCGACGAAGAGCTGGCCAAGCAGGCGCTGGAGTCGTACAAGACGGTGTTCCCCGAAGAATTCATGGGCCTGATGCGCGCCAAGCTGGGCCTGCTAAAGGCGAGCGAGCAGGATGGCGCACTCATTGACGGCATCCTGCAGCTGTTGGCCAAGAATGGTGTGGATTACCCCATCTTCTGGCGCCGCCTCTCGCACGCGGTGGGCAACGGCGATTTCGAGCCCGTGCGCGACCTCTTTGCCGACCGCGAGGCGTTCGACGCATGGTTGCTATCATATTCAGAGCTACTTGCGCTTTCTGATCAAGCGGTAGCAGCCGATTTGATGCTCAAGACCAACCCCAAATTCGTGCTGCGCAACCATTTGGGCGAACAAGCCATCCGCGCTGCGAAACTTGGCGACTTCAGCGAAGTCCAAACCCTTCAGCGGCTGCTGGAGCGCCCCTTCGACGAGCACCCCGGGCACGACGCCTACGCAGCCTTTCCGCCCGACTGGGCGTCTTCCATCGAGATCAGCTGTTCATCATGACCCACCCCGTACAAAAAACCGACGCCGAATGGCAAGCCGTGCTGCGCGACAAGGGCGCAGAACCCGTGGCCTTCCAGGTCACCCGCCATGCGGCCACCGAGCGCCCATTCACCGGCAAGTACGAAGCCCACTGGGCTGATGGCAGCTACCACTGCATTTGCTGCGGTGCCAAATTGTTCGACTCGGTGACCAAGTTCGACGCGGGCTGCGGCTGGCCGAGCTTCTCCGAAGCCGTGCCAGGCGCCATCAAGGAAATCGTGGACCGCAGCCACGGCATGGTGCGCACCGAGACGGTGTGTGCACAATGCGGGGCCCACCTGGGCCACGTGTTCGAAGACGGCCCTGCGCCGACCGGCCTGCGCTACTGCATGAACTCGGCGTCGCTGGACTTCGAAACCGACAAGGGCTGACCGCCGAGACTCTCGCCTGACTTCATGAAAATTCTGATCGACTTCTTCCCCATCCTGCTGTTCTTCGGGGCCTACAAGTTCTACGGCATCTACGTGGGCACCGCCGTGCTGATGGCCGCCACCGTGGTGCAGATGGGCCTGATCTACGCGATGGAACGCCGGCTGCAGACCATGCACAAGGTGACGCTGGTGCTGATCCTGCTGTTCGGCACGCTCACGCTGGTGCTGCAGGACGACCGCTTCATCAAGTGGAAACCCACGGTGCTCTACGGCGCCATGTCGATCGCTTTGGCCGTGGCCTTGTGGATCCTGAAGAAGAACTTCCTCAAGATGCTGCTGGGCGGCCAGCTGACGCTGCCCGACGCCATCTGGACGCGCCTGAACGTCGCCTGGATCATCTACTGCGCCTTCATGTCGGCCGTCAACGCCTACGTGGTGCTCAACTTCAGCACCGAGGCGTGGGTGGACTTCAAGCTGTGGGGCTACGCCTTTCCGCTGGTCTTTCTGGTGGGCCAGGGCATCTACATCGCCCCGCACCTCAAGAACGACGAGCCTGTGGCCTGAGGGACGCCGACATGACCACGTCCATCTCCATAGCGCAACAGATGCACCAAGCCCTGGCCCAGCGGCTCACGCCCACCGCCCTGGAGGTGCTGGACGAAAGCGCCGCCCACGTCGGGCATTCCGGGGCCAATGGCACCGGCTTCGGCACGCATTTTCGGGTGCGCATTTCGTCACCTTTGTTTACAGGCAAGCCCCGGGTCGCGCAGCACCGCCTTGTGTATGATGCGCTGCAAGAATTTATTGACCAAGGCGTCCACGCCCTCGCCATTGAAGTTCTCTGAACCGGCCCCAGCTACCCAGGCGCCGGATTTCAGCTGGCACAAAAACAACCTTTCAATTTTTGGATTCCGCATGAAGAAACAGCTCCTGTCCGGCCTCGTCGCCGCTGCCGTGCTGGGCACCGTGGCCCTGCCAGCCTTTGCCCAGAACGTGGCTATCGTCAACGGCAAGGCCGTGCCCAAAGAGCGCGTTGAAGCCCTCAGGCAGCAAGTGGAACGCTCGGGCCGCCCTGTGACGCCCGATATCGAAGGCCAGATCAAGGAAGAAGTGATCACCCGCGAAATCTTCATGCAGGAAGCGCAAAAGCGCGGACTGGAAGGCTCCGCCGACTACAAGTCGCAAATGGAACTGGCACGCCAGACCATCCTCATCCGCGAACTGTTCGCCGACTACCAAAAGAACAACCCCGTGACCGACGCCGAAATCCAGGCCGAGTACGACAAGTTTGCGGCCGCCAACAGCGGCAAGGAATACAAGGCCAGCCACATCCTGGTGGAAAAGGAATCGGACGCCAAGGCGATCATCGCTTCCATCAAGAAGGGCGCCAAGTTCGAAGACATCGCCAAGAAGCAATCCAAGGACCCAGGTTCTGGCGCCAAGGGTGGCGACCTGGATTGGGCCAACCCATCGAGCTACGTGGGTGAGTTCAGCGAAGCCCTGGTCAAGCTCCAAAAGGGCAAGATGACCGAGACCCCCGTGAAGAGCCAGTTCGGCTACCACATCATCCGCCTGGACGATGTGCGCCAGGCCGAACTGCCCAAGCTGGAAGAAGTGAAGCCCCAGGTCGCCCAGCAACTGCAACAGCAAAAGCTGGCCAAGTTCCAGGAAGACCTGCGCACCAAGGCCAAGGTCGAGTAATCTAATCCATCGACAGCGCTTCTGGGCAACCCAGAAGCCAGCGGCTCGGCCTACCGGGCCTGCCCCCAAAAAACGCGGCCCAGGCCGCGTTTTTCATGGGCGGTCGGGCCACATCACGTTGCACCAGGCCGGCCCGTGCAGCCAGGGATCATGCGGAGAATCCCGACATGCAGGGCTCCCGCGTTTGTGCCGGTTCCGAGTCGGTCCAGGCCGATCGATGTCCATTCCAGGCCCGCTCCAAAGCGCCAAGCCGTCACACCACAAGCCCCTGCCCCGCGACCCCTGCGCCAAGACTTTCGGCACGCCCAGGAACCTGGCCTCAGGCCGCTAGGCCCTCCACCAGGCCACCGCCATCAACACGCCGATCATCACCGGCTGGTGCACCATGTAGTAGCTCAGACTCCACCGTCCCAGCCAGGCCAAGGGCCGCAGAGCCCTCGGTAGCCGCCACTGCAGCCAGGCACTGCGCCGGGCCAGCAGCCATTGGCCGCTGGCCAGCCCCCACCACATCACGCCCAGCCAGGGCAGCACGGGCACATAGTCCTCGGTGAATGGCTTGCGCCCCACCAGGCCCAGCCAGTTGAGCCAGCGGCTGTTGAACCAGGGCGCTGCGTCGGCCCAGGCGCCCGTGAGCAGATGATGGGCCAGCGGCGGCAGCGCCAACGCCAGCAAGCCCGCCAGCCACAACCCACGGCCCCAGCCCGCCGTGAGCCGCGCCACCAGCAGCATGACGGCCATGCCGTGCAGCACACCGAAGTAGATGAAGCTCTGCGGAAACATCACCACCGAGCCCACGGTGACCAGCAAGGCACAGCCCGCGATCTGCCCCCAGCGCCGCCCGAAGCGCGCCCACCCCTGCCCCTGGTGCAAGGCGATGGCCTGCCCCAGGCCTGCGCAAAAGAGAAAGAGGCTCACGATGGCCGTGCGCTGCGAGGTCCAGAACGGGTCGGCGCGGAAGTTCTGCGGCCAGAAGCCCAGATGGCTGAGGTCGAAGCAGAAGTGAAACACCGTCATCCACACCATGGCCAGACCGCGCAACGCATCCACCGTGTCGTAACGGGGTTGCCGCGGCGCAAGGACAAAGGGAGACGAAGGCACAGGTGGGGTCATCGTGTTCGGAGTGGGTCAGCACGGCGCCATCAACAGCCCTGACGCAGCCCTGGAGGCACCAGACAGCATGCGGCGCGGTGTGGATGGTGACGCGGTGCAACGGTACGACGGTGCAACCGGTATTCTGCCCTGCGGCACCCGCACTCCATGCGATCCGAAGCGAGCTTGTCACCCGAAACAGACAAGCAGGCCCACAAAGCAAAAAGGCCTTGCAGCATGTGCTGCAAGGCCTTCAAACATTGGTCGGAGCGGCGGGATTCGAACTCGCGACCCTCTGCTCCCAAAGCAGATGCGCTACCAGGCTGCGCTACGCTCCGACAGCTCGTATTCTATATCGGAATTTCAGCTGTTTTGGGTTCGTTGCGGTTTTTTTGAAATTTTCAACACACCGCACGCGAACACCGGGTTATCGGTTGCCGCCAGGGCCCGGGCCGCGGCCTGCCAGGTGGCGGAAGGTGATCCGGCCCTTGCTCAGGTCGTAGGGCGACATTTCCAGCGACACCTTGTCGCCCGCCAAGATACGGATGTGGTGCTTGCGCATCTTGCCGCCGGTGTAGGCAATCAGTTGATGGCCGTTTTCCAGCGTGACGCGAAAGCGCGAGTCGGGCAGGACTTCCGTGACGGAGCCTTGCATTTCAATGAGTTCTTCTTTGGCCATGTTCTATCTCTTCAAACAAATATTCTGTGATCGGCGCCTGACTACTTGTGCATCCACCATGGCAGCTACGGCGTGACCGGTTGTACTCGGCACACGGTGCATTGCGGGCGGTGGGAGTCGCTGCACCCGGGGCGCAGATCAGGCAGAAAGCCGGGGGAGACGGCGTCAGTGGACAGGCAAAGCGCTGTGCAAAGCCTGTCAATTGTACCGCGGAACCCTGTTTTTGCCTATGGCGCGGCGGTGGGGGCTGCAGCACCCGGCACGGGCGCTGCAGCCCGTGCGGCAGCGGGCTGCACACCGCTGCCCGACGGGCCGCCCTGCCCCGCTGGGCCGTCGCGCCCCTGCACCACGATGGCCAGCGTGCGCACCAGGTCCGTCTGGGTGATCACGCCCACAAGGCGTTCGCCGGCGTCCACGATGGGAATGTGGTGGTGGCCACCGTGCGAGAACAGCGGCACCAGGTCCATGGCGTGCTGGTCCGTGCGGGCCACCTGCACGGGGTGCGACATGATCTCGCCCACCGTGCCGGGCTGGTCGCCGCGCCCCATCACCAGCGCACGCAGGCGCCGGCCCAGGCCCTCATGGACTTCGAGGTTGGCCAGCCGCATGAAGTCCGCCACGGTGACGATGCCGGTCACGAGTTGCCGCCCGTCCACCACGGGCAGCGCCTTGATCTGACGGGCACGCATCAGGGCCCAGGCATCCTTGAGCGACACGCCCGCCTCCACCGCGAATGGCGGCTTCGACATGATGTCCGCGCAGCGCACCTCGCCCAGCGTGCGCTGGAACGCTGCCCGCCCGGCGAGGTACAGCAGTCCCTCCAGATCCGCGCGGCTCACGTCCAGCACCTGGTTGTAGTGCGCCAGCGCAGCATCCACGTCGCCTGCAGTAAAAGCACCAGGCGCCACGCTGGCACGCACCGGCGTGCGCTGGGGGTGCGGATAGCTGCGCCCGGTCAGGCTGTTGTAGACCACGCCCGCCACCAGCAGCACGACCACGTTGAACAGGATCGGGAACATGGCCAGATGAACCCCGTCGCCCGCCGTCAGCACCACATACAGCGCCATGGCGCCGCCCGGCGGGTGCAGGCAGCGCAGCGGCACCATGAGCGCCACGGCCAGCCCCACCGCCAGCGCGCCAGCCAGCGCCGGATCGGGCACCAGCATCGAGCACACCCCGCCGACCACGGCCGACAGCGTGCTGCCGCCCAGCACCGGCCAGGGCTGCGCCAGCGGGCTCGACGGCATGCCGAAGACCAGGATGGCACTGGCACCCAGCGAAGCAATCATCCAGGGCCCGTGCGCGATGCCGACGCCCTGCGCCCACCACCGGCTCAGCAGCGCGGTGATGAAAACGCCCATCACGGCACCCACGATGAAGCGCAGCCGCTCGCGCCCGTCGATGCCCAGTGGCGCCGGCCAAAAGTTGCGCAGCCAGCGCCCGATGCGGGCGCGGGACGTGATGGCAGCGGGCTGGGGCTTGGCGGCGGACGATGAAGCGGAACGGGACTCGGAAGAGGACATGGAACAGTCTAAGACGGGGAGCGACACCCTCTCGTCGCGACACAGGAGGCCGCAGGCCCTGCGGGCCTCGCAGGCCTGCAGGGGCCATGGAAAACGGCCCCGCATTGTGCTCCGCTGGGCTGGACAGCGCTCAAGCGGCGGCTCTGCTGCAGCCCCAGGCCGCACGCCGCTCCACCACCGCCCACCGGCCCACCAACCGCACCTGCGCCATCGGTACGGGTAAGCCATAGTTTTCTACAGGAGGGCCTTGGGTTAAATTGCTTTAAGCCTAAACAAAGGAGACCCGCCCCATGACCACCCGCCGACTCGTCATCAGCCGCAGCGCCGCCCTCGTGGGCGCCGCATCCACGGGCCTGTTGCTGCCCTCCATCGTGCGGGCGCAAAGCGGCAAGGTGCGGGTCGGCTTCATGCTGCCGTACACCGGCACCTTTGCGCAACTGGGCGTGGCCATCGAGAACGGTGTGCGCCTGGCCATCGACCAGCAAGGCGGCAAGCTCGGCGGCCGCGAGATCGAATGGTTCAAGGTGGACGACGAGTCCGAGCCCAGCAAGGGCGTGGAAAACGCCAGCAAGCTGGTGCAGCGCGACAAGGTGGATGTGCTGATCGGCACCGTGCACTCGGGCGTGCAGATGGGCATCCAGAAGGTGGCGCGCGACACCGGCGTGCTCAACCTGATTCCCAACGCGGGCGTGCACGCCGCCACCCGCGCGCTGTGCGCACCCAACGTGTTCCGCACTTCGTTCAGCAACTCGCAGCCCACGCTGGCGCTGGGCAAGGCCATGGTCGAAAAGGGCCACAAGAAGGCCGTGTGGATCACCTGGAAGTACGCAGCCGGCGACGAAGCCTTCGAGGGCTTCAAGCAAAGCTACACCGCCGCCGGCGGCACCATCGTGAAGGAACTGGGCCTGCCCTTCCCCAACGTGGAATTCCAGGCACTGCTGACCGAGATCGCCGCGCTCAAGCCTGACGCAGTGGCCTGCTTCTTCGCGGGCGGCGGCGCGGCCAAGTTCATCAAGGACTACGCGGCCGCAGGCCTCAAGGACAAGATCCCGCTGTACGGCTCGGGCTTCCTCACCGAAGGCGTGCTCGATGCGGCGGGCCCCGCGGCCGACGGCATCATCACCACCATGCACTACAGCGATTCGCTGGACACGCCGCGCAACAAGCAGTTCCGACTGGAATACGCCAAGGCCTTCCGCAGCCAGCCCGACGTGTATGCCGTGCAGGGCTACGACACCGGCCTGCTGCTGGTGCAGGGCGCCAATGCCGTGAAGGGTGACCTGTCTGCCAAGCCCGCGGTCATCAAGGCGATGGAAAGCGCCACCATCGACAGCCCGCGCGGCAAGTGGACGATGAGCAAGTCGCACAACCCCGTGCAGGACATCTACCTGCGCCGCGTGGAGAACAAGGAAAACAAGGTGATCGGCGTGGCCGCCAAGGCGCTGGCCGACAGCGGCGCCGGCTGCCGCATGGGCTGAGGTGGGCGGACACGCTGCCCGACGCAGCGGCCCCGCCCTTGTTCTTCGGCACGCTGCGTGCACGACGGCACTGCCTGCGCGCCGGCGTGGCCCATGCGCGCAGGCGCCGAGCCAGGGCGTCTACCTGCCTTGCGCGGGACACACCGCACCATGACACACTTACCCGTGGATGACTCCACCGCGCAGGCCCGCAAGCCGCCCGCCGCACTGCACCCGCCGCCACCCTCACCACGCCCATGGACTTCGCGACCTTTCTGATTCAACTGCTCAACAGCGTGCAGTACGGCCTGCTGCTGTTCATGCTGGCCGCCGGCCTGACGCTGATCTTCGGGATCATGGGCGTGGTCAACCTGGCGCATGGCAGCTTCTACATGCTGGGGGCCTACCTGGGGTATTCGCTGTCGGGCTACTTCGGCAGCCTCACGCTGGCCATCCTGGGCGGGGCGGTGCTGGCAGTGGTGTTCGGCCTGGCGCTGGAGTGGCTGCTGTTCCGGCACTTCTACCACCGCGACCACCTCGACCAGGTGCTGCTGACCTTTGGCCTCATCTACATCTTCGAAGAGCTGCGCTCCATCCTGTGGGGCGACGACGTGCACGGCGTGGCCATCCCGAAGATGCTGGAGTGGTCCATACCGCTCACGGACACGCTGTCCTACCCGGTGTACCGGCTGTTCATCTCCGGCGTCTGCATCGTGCTGGCACTGGGCCTGTACCTGCTGATCTCCAGGACCCGGCTGGGCATGAAGATCCGCGCAGGGGCCTTCAACCGCGACATGGCGGAGTCGCTGGGCGTGAACATCAAGCTCATCCATGCCGTCGTGTTCGCGATCGGCGTGGGCCTGGCCGCCGTTGCGGGCATGGTGGCAGCGCCCATCTCCAGCGTCTACCCCAACATGGGCTCGTCGGTGCTGATCATGTGCTTTGTGGTGGTGGTGATCGGCGGCATCGGGTCGGTGCGCGGCGCGCTGATCGCGGCGCTGCTGGTGGGCCTGGTGGATACGTTCGGCAAGGTGCTGCTGCCCTCGATGGCGGGGATGCTCGTCTACATGCTGATGGCAGCCGTGCTGCTGTGGAAACCTGAAGGTTTGTTCAAACAATGAGCACCCCGCGCTCCAACATCGAAGTGCTGCCCCGCAGCGCGCAGCTCGTCCTGGCCATGGGCCTGGTGGCGCTGCTGGCGTTCCCGTTCGTCGGCAGCGACTTCTACGTGCAGATGGTCACACGCATGCTGATCATGGCCATCTTTGCAATGAGCCTGGACCTGCTGCAGGGCGTGACCGGGCTGGTGTCGCTGGGCCATGCGGCGTACTTCGGCGTGGCCGGGTATGCGCTGGCCTTCCTCACGCCCGCCGACGCCCCGGTGAGCCTGTGGTGGACCCTGCCGCTCGCCGTGGCGGGCGCGGGGCTGGTGGCCCTCGTCATCGGCTTCTTCGTGGTGCGCACCCACGGCATCTACTTCATCATGGTCACCATGGCGTTCGCGCAGATGGTGTTCTACCTGTTCTTCGACAACAAGGTCCTGGGCGGCTCGGACGGCCTGTACATCAACTTCCGGCCCGATGCGTCCATTTTCGGCTGGCTGCCGTTCGACCTGGAAGGCCGCAAGACCTTCTACTACTTCACGCTCGCGCTGGTCGTCATTGTCTATGTGCTGCTGCGCCGCCTGCTGTGGAGCCCGCTGGGCCGGGCGCTGGCGGGCGTGCGCATCAACGAGCACCGCATGCGCGCCATGGGCTTCGGCACGCGGGGCTACAAGCTCACCGCGTTCACCGTGGCCGGCGCCCTGGCGGGGCTGGCGGGCTACCTGTGGGGCGCGCAGACAGGCTATGTGAATCCCGAGCTCATGGGTTTTCACATGAGCGCGCACGCGATCATGATGGTCATCCTGGGCGGCATGGGCAACTTTGCCGGGGCCATCGTGGGCGCGTTTGCTTTCGAGATCCTGCTGCATGTGTTCAAGGACATCACCAAGCACTGGCAGTTGCTGATGGGCAGCTTCATCGTGCTGGTGGTGCTGGCCGCGCCGCGCGGGCTGCTGGGCATGCTGAACTGGCGCCGGGCCAAGGCACAAACCGATGCACCGGAGGGCACGCACCATGGCCGATGACGTGTTGCTGTCTGCCCGCAACCTGACCAAGCGCTTCGGGGGCCTGGCTGCCGTCCACGGCGTGTCGGTGGAGCTGTGGCGGGGCCGCATCCATGCGGTCATCGGCCCCAACGGCGCGGGCAAGTCCACGCTGACCAACCTGCTCTCGGGCGACTTGCCGCCCACCTCGGGCCAGGTGCAGTTGGGCACCACCGACGTGACGGGCTGGGCGCCCGAGCGCATCTCGCGCCAGGGCCTGGGGCGCAGCTACCAGAAGACCAACATCTTCATGCCGCTGACGGTGCACGAGAACGTGCGCCTGGCCGCACAGTCGCGCGACCCGCAGCAGCCCTGGAACCCGCTGCGCTGGTGGCAGGACACGCGCCACGCCGCTATCAATAACAGAGCGCTTCACGCCCGCCTGGAAAGCGCTATGGAGCTGTCGGGCCTGAAAGACCGGCGCACGGCCATCGCAGGCACCATGAGCCACGGCGAGCAGCGCCAGCTAGAGATCGCGATGACCCTGGCCACCGAGCCCCAGGTGCTGCTGCTCGACGAACCGCTGGCCGGCATGGGCGTGGCCGAGGCCGAGCGCATGGTCGGCCTGCTGCAGCGCCTCAAACCCGCGCACGCCATCATGCTGGTGGAGCACGACATGGACGCCGTGTTCGCGCTGGCCGACCGGCTCACCGTGATGGTCAACGGCGAAGTCATCGCCCACGGCACACCCGCCGAGGTGCGCGCCGACGCGGGCGTGCAGGCCGCCTACCTGGGCGAGGACCACTGATGTTGAAACAACACCCCCCTGAGTCGCTTCGCGCCCTCCCCCCGCTCTCGCATTGCTGCGCAATGCGGGCAGGCAGACGCAGCCAGCGCGGCGGGGCGGCCCTTGCGCGGCTGCCCGCGCATGGGCCGCGCCAGTTTGGCGGGCTGCGGGTAGTGCGCCGCGCAATGGGGTCAATGAGATGAGCAACATCCCCTGGATCGACGCCCGCGGCATCCACACGTTCTACGGCCCCAGCCACATCCTGCATGGGGTGGACTTTCGCGTGGGCCGCAGCGAAACCATCGGCCTCATGGGCCGCAACGGCATGGGCAAGAGCACGCTGCTCAAGTCGCTGATGGGCCTGGTGCCGCCGCGCTCGGGCAGCGTCACCGTCGCCGGGCGCGACATGACCGGCCGGCCGCCCTACGAAGTGGCGCGCCTGGGCATCGCCTACGTGCCCGAAGGCCGCGGCATCTTCGGCAACCTGAGCGTGGTGGAGAACCTGCAGATGGCCGCCCGCGCCGGCACGCGCGGCCAGCGCGACTGGACCTACGACCGCGTGCTGGAGACCTTTCCGCGCCTGAAGGAGCGCCTGGGACACGGCGGCCAGCAACTGAGCGGCGGCGAGCAGCAGATGCTCACCATCGGTCGCGCGCTCATGACCAACCCCGACGTGCTCATCCTCGACGAAGCCACCGAAGGGCTGGCCCCGCTGATCGCGCGCGAGATCTGGCGCATCTGCAGCCTCATCAAGGACAGCGGCATCAGCAGCGTGATCGTGGACAAGAACTGGAAACACGTCACGCAGATCACCGACCGCAATGTCATCCTGGTCAAGGGCCAGGTGGTGTTCGAGGGCAGCTCCGACGCGCTGCAGGCGCAACCCGCGCTGCTGGAGCAGTACCTGGGGGTGTAATCGCTGCGCGGAGTGCGGGCGTGTAGCATCCAGCGCTTCGGCCTGCGGCCCCACGCCACAGGCGCACCCACCCCCTCGCCCCACCACTTGCGCTGCCTGCGCTGCCCCATGAGCCCCCTCGCCTTCCTCGCCATCGCCCTTGCCGCCCTGGTGCTGATCAATGCCGCCGCCACGCGGCGAGTGCTGCGGTCCGACGAGTTCTCCCAGCGCAAGGCCCTGCTGGTGATGGGCGTGTGGATCGTGCCGTTCATGGGCGCATTCCTGGCCTTTCACCACCTGCCCGCACCCGCGCAAGCGGCGGCGCGCCGGCAGGCGGCAGCAACGCCAACCACAGCGGCACACGCCACCGTGGCGCCCACCAGCATCGAGCTCGCGGGCAGCGCGCCGTTTGACGTGCTGGCCCACCTGCACACCGTGCCTGGCGGCTTCGTGCAACTGGACTGGCAGGCCGTGGACGAATGGGCCACCCGGCCGGGGGCCGCCGAGCCTGTGGTGACCGAGGCGATCAACCAGGCCCGCCGCGCATGGCTCCTGCACCTGCGCGACGCGCTGGGCGGCCGGGTGCAGCCCCATCCTCACCTGCACGAGAGCGAGGACGTCTACATCCTGTCCGCCCTGGAGCCTGCCGTGGCGCGCGCCACCGCGCAGTTCGTGAGCAAGACCCGCCAGCGCATCCTCAAGGTGCTCGACGGCGTGGCCCACTTCCATGCGGGCGAGAAAAGCGTCGTGCTGGTGCTGGACAGTGAAGACACCTACTACGAATACGTGGCCCAGTTCTACCCGGATGCGGGCGAGTTCGCGTTCAGCGGCGGCATGTTCATCCACCACGGCTGCCCGCACTTCGTGGTGGTGCAGGCCGACCTGGCTGCCATCGAGCCCGTCATCGCCCATGAGCTGACCCACAACGCCCTCTCGTATCTGCGCCTGCCCACCTGGCTGGAC
This sequence comes from Acidovorax sp. NPDC077693, assembly GCF_044542805.1. Lineage (NCBI taxonomy): Bacteria > Pseudomonadati > Pseudomonadota > Betaproteobacteria > Burkholderiales > Comamonadaceae > Acidovorax > Acidovorax sp. NPDC077693. The sequence goes on from NZ_JBITVD010000011.1 coordinate 151,122, forward strand.
GAAGGCCTGGCCGTGAACACCGAGCACCGCCTGGCCGGCGCTGCACGCGGGCAGCAAACGCCCCAGGCCATGCACCAGCGGCACCAGCGCTTCTGGACCGACGAGCGCGTGCAGGAGTTCTGGACGGGCGACTCCTTTCACCGCACGGACGACGGCAACCAGCTGTCCTACGACCTGGCCCGCATCGCCGTGGCGCAGATGGCCGCCGGCGATTGGGCCGCGTTCACCCGGTTTGTGACGACCGCCAGCCGCAGCGATGCCGGGGCGGCAGCGGCGCGCGATGCGCTGGGCGTGGACCTGGGCGAGTACATCGGCACACTGGTACAGGCCGATGAACCCGCCCGCTGGGCGCCCCGCCCCGATGCCTGGCACGCCGCCCATCCCGCGACGGCAGCCGCATCCCTCTCCCACCGACGGGCCCCCGTAGAATGGCCCGCTCCGCTCCATCAAGGAAGTCCATCCCGTGTCTGACCGCCTCGCCGTTCTTCCGCAGTACCTCATTCCCAAGCAAGCATTGACGGCCCTGGCCGGCAAGTTTGCATCGGCGCAGCTCGGGGGCCTGACCACCTCGGTGATCCGCCGCTTCGTGGCGCGCTACAACGTGAACATGGCCGAGGCCGCCAACCCCGACATCACGAGCTATGCGTCGTTCAACGACTTCTTCACGCGGGCCTTGAAGGACGGTGCGCGCCCGCTGGCCGATGCGGACCTGATCTGCCCGGTGGACGGCGCGATCAGCCAGTTCGGGCCCATTGCCAAGGACCAGGTCTTTCAGGCCAAGGGGCATGCGTACTCCACCACGGCGCTGGTCGGCGGCGACGCGGCCCTGGGTGCACGCTTCGAGAACGGCCATTTCGCCACGCTGTACCTGAGCCCGCGCGACTACCACCGCATCCACATGCCGTGCGCGGGCGAACTGACGCGCATGATCCACGTGCCGGGGGAGCTGTTCTCGGTCAACCCGACCACGGCGCGCGGCGTGCCGGGCCTGTTCGCACGCAATGAACGCGTGGTCTGCGTATTCGAATCGGAGCGCGGCCCGTTCGTGCTGGTGCTGGTGGGGGCGACCATCGTGGGCAGCATGGCCACGGTGTGGCATGGGCAGGTGAACCCGCCGCGCCCCGGCCATCTGCGCCAGTGGGACTACCCGGCCGGCCAGGTGAGCCTGCAAAAGGGCCAGGAGATGGGCCGCTTCCTGCTCGGCTCCACGGTGGTGATGCTGTTCCCGCAAGGGCCGCTGCACTTCAACCCGCAGTGGGCGCCGGCGCGGCCCATTCAGCTGGGCGAAGCGATGGGGCAGCGCGCCATCGCCTGACCCGCACACGCAGTGCAGTGACCGTGTCCCACCAGGGCACGGTACGGCGCGCACATCACATCAATCGGGAACGCGGCTGAGCTGAAAGGCGCTGGGTGCCAGCCGCAAGGTGTCGGGATGCACCGGTGACTCGTGCCCCACCAGGTGCACCATGAGCCCGCCCCGCCGCACCACCACGTGGCTCACCGTCTCGCGGGTCGCGCCGATGTGGACGATCGCGCCGGGTTTGAACAAGGGCATGTAGTAGTAAGCCGCAGACTCCATCAGGATGCGGCTCCTTCCGCAGCGGTGGCCAGGTGGCGCACCGGACGGCCCAGGCCGGGCCGTTCAGCCCATACTAGCACCGATAGCCCGTGCGCAGGCCCAGTGCCAAGGTAAAGCTGGCCACGTTTCAGCGCCCTGCTTGACCCTGCGCAAACGCCAGCGCCGCCTGCAGCATGCGCTGCAGGTGCGGCTGCACGCCGGCCGCCACGTCGGGCAGGTAGTCGAATGGCAGGGCCTCCTGCATGTAGCTGCACTGCGTCATCTCCAGTTGCACTGCGTGGATGTTGCGCTCGGGCTGGCCGTAGTGCCGCGTGATGTGGCCGCCCTTGAAGCGGCCGTTGAGCACACCGGTGTAGCCCGTGGCGGCCTTGGCGATGTCCAGCAACTCGGCGGCCAGCGCCGGGTCACAGCTGGCGCCCTCGGCGGTGCCCAGGTTCAGGTCGGGCAGCTTGCCGTCGAAGAACCGCGGCAGCACCGAGCGGATGGAGTGGGCGTCCCACAGCACCGCCACGCCGTGTTGCGCACGAATGCGGTCGAGCTCGGCGCGCAGCTGCGCGTGGTACGGCGCCCAGACGGCATCGCGGCGCGCTGCCACTTCGGCGTCATCGGGCACGTCGCCATGCGCGTAGATGGGCGTGTCGTCGAAGGTGTCCACCGGGCACAGGCCCGTGACGCTCTGGCCGGGGTACAGGCTCGCGCCGTCCGGCGGACGGTTCAGGTCCACCACGTAGCGCGAGTGCGTGGCCACCAGGATGGACGCGCCCATGTCTTTAGCGAAGGCGTACAGGCGCTCCATGTGCCAGTCGGTGTCGGGCACCTGGCGGGCTTCGTCGGTAAAACGCGCGGCCAGTTCGGGCGGCACGTAGGTGCCTGCGTGGGGCATGGAGACCAGCAAGGGCTGGGTGCCTTGGTGGAACAGGAAGGGTGGCGGTGGTGTGGTGGTGGTCATGGTGTGGAGTGCGGTGGTTGCGGTGAGGTCGATAAGTGTTGTGGCGAGCACCCTGGCTTCGACAAGCTCAGCCCGAACGGTGGGGGGAGAGATGCCGAACGTGACTACCCTGGCTTCGACAGGCTCAGCCCGAACGGCCTGAAATCATCGACAGTGCATCCCATCTCAGGCGTTCGTTGCAATGGTGGCGGACCGGGCGGCCACAAACGCGTGAGCCGCGGCTTCATGCAGCGCATGGCGGCCTTGCGCGACGCGCTGCACGCCCGCCACCCACAGGCTGTCGATGGCCGAGGTGCGGTGGCTGCCGAACACGTGCGCCGAGAGCATGCTGTGCGCGGGCAGGTCGCGCAGCGCCACGTGCTGTGCGTCCAGCACCACCAGGTCGGCCTGCTGGCCCGCTGCCAGTCCTGCAACGGCGCGGCCCGCGGCCTGCGCACCGCCGGCCACGGCCTGCAGGGTCATGGCCGTGGCCACCTCGGCCTGGGTGCTGCTGGCCAGCACGTTGCGCTGGCGGCGCGACAGGCGCTGGCCGTACTCCAGCATCAGCAGCTCTTCGGCCGCGTTCACGCACGCATGGCTGTCCGATCCGACGCCCCAGCGGCCGCCGTGTTTCAGCCACAGTGGCATGTCGAAGATGCCATCGCCCAGGTTGGCTTCGGTGGTGGGGCAGATGCCGGCCACGGCGCCGGTGCGCGCGGCGGCGGCGTATTCGTCCGGCGTCATGTGGGTGGCGTGCACCAGGCACCAGCGTGCGTCCACCGTGGCGTGGTCGAGCAGCCACTGCACCGGGCGCTGGCCGCTCCAGGCGATGCAGTCGTCCACCTCCTGCGTCTGCTCGGCGATGTGGATGTGGATGGGCGCATGCGGGTTCAGGGCGGTGAGGCCCTGCACGGCGGCACGCAGGCTGTCGGGCGGCACGGCGCGCAGCGAGTGCGGCGCCAGGCCCAGAGCGGCCCCTTGCGCTTGCGCAGCGGGCGCCAGGCGCTCCAACAATGAGAGCATGCTGTCGGTGCTGCGGATGAAACGTGCCTGGTCCGGCCGCGGCGGCTTGGCGCCGAAGCCGCTGGTCTGGTACAGCACCGGCAGCAGCGTGATGCCGATGCCCGTGTGGGCTGCGGCGCGCAGCAGGGCCAGCGACATTTCGGCATCGGTGGCGTACGGCGTGCCGTCCTGGTTGTGGTGCACATAGTGAAACTCGCACACCGAGGTGTAGCCGGCCTCCAGCATCTCCACGTACAGCCAGGTGGCGATGGCCTCCAGCGACTCGGGCGTGATGCGTGCGGCAAAGCGGTACATCAGGTTGCGCCAACTCCAGAAGCTGTCCTGGCTTTCGCCGCGGTACTCCGTGAGGCCGGCGAACGCGCGCTGGAACGCGTGCGAATGCAGGTTGGGCATGCCCGGGACCACCGGGCCCGCAGCCACCGGTGCGCCCGCGGGCGCTGCAGCATCGGCGGCGATGTGGGTGAAGCGCCCTGCCCCGTCCCACTGCAACAGCACGTTGCGCGCCCAGCCGGTGGGCAGCAGCGCGTCGGCGGCGAAAAGGCTGTGCGGTGCGTCAAGCGCCATGGAGTGCCTCCTGGTGCGTGTGGATGCCCAGGCCGTCGGCCGCCACACGCCCCTGCCGCACGATGGTGCAGGCGGGCTTGTGCCCGTACCAGTAGGCCAGCTCGGCCGCGTCGCCCAGCGGCCACAGCACGAAGTGGGCGGGTCGGCCCGCGGCGATGAGGCCGTGCGTGTCCTGCAGGCCCAGCGCGCGGGCGGCATGCGTGGTGATGCCGGCCAGGGCCTCGGGCACCGTCAGGCGAAACAGTGTGCACGCCATGTTGGCCATGAGCAGCAGGCTGAGCGCGGGGGATGTGCCGGGGTTGTGGTCGGTGGACACGGCCATGGGCACGCCGGCTTCGCGCAGCTGCGCGATGGGCGGCAGGTGCGTGTCGCGCAGCGTGTAGTAGGCGCCGGGCAGCAGCACGGCCACGGTGCCGGCGGCCTTCATGGCCGCGATGCCGTCTTGCGACAGGTGCTCGATGTGGTCGCACGACAGCGCCCCATAGCGCGCGGCCAGGGCCGCGCCACCCATGTCGGAGAGTTGCTCGGCATGCAGCTTGACAGGAATGCCGAGCTTTTGCGCAGCCTGAAACACCTGCTCCGTTTCGGCCAGCGTGAAGGCGATGCGTTCGCAGAACACGTCCACCGCATCGACCAGGCCTTCGGCCGCGAGCGCGGGCAGCATCTCATTGCAGACCAGGTCGGTGTAGTCCTGGCTACGGCCGGCGTATTCGGGCGGCAGCGCATGCGCGCCGAGGAAAGTGGTGCGCACCGTGACGCCGAAGGCTGTGCCCAGGCGGCGGGCCACGCGCAGTTGCTTGCGCTCGTGCTCCAGCGCCAGGCCGTAGCCGGACTTGATCTCGATGGCGCAGACGCCTTCGTCGAGCAGGGCTTGCAGGCGGGGAGCTGCGAGGGCAAAGAGTTCGTCCTCGGACGCCTCGCGCGTGGCCTTGACGGACGACACGATGCCGCCGCCGGCCTGGGCCACTTCTTCGTACGTGGCGCCCGCCAGCCGCATGGCGAATTCGTTGGCCCGCTGGCCGCCATAGACGAGGTGGGTGTGGCAGTCCACCAAGCCGGGCGTGGCCAGGGCGCCGCGGGCATCGTGGCGGCGGAGGTCGGCGTAGGCGGCAGGCAGCGCGGTGGCGGGGCCGACCCAGCGCACCGTGCCGCCTCGCACCACCACGCAGGCCGGCTCTCCAGGCGGCAGCGGTGCATCGAATACGGTGAGTTCGGGCACCGGGCGCAGGTGGTGCCAGATGCCGTCGGCGCTGGGGGGTATGGGCTGGGTCATGTTTACTATGTTTTTGATAGCTGGTAGCGCTTGACTGACAAGCGGTAGGGGCTGATTTGAATCAATTTTTGGGATTGCGGGGCCTGGATGGCTGGTCGTTGGCAAGGTGGGCCATGAAGAGGACGTGTGTTGCGGGCAGCGTGCCTGTTCGCCCCCTCTCCCCAGCCCTCTCCCGCGAGGGGAGAGGGAGTGAATACCGGCTCATGCTCGCGCGCTGCCCGGCGCTCTGCCCCCCCTCGCCCCTTGCGGGAGAGGGGCTGGGGGAGAGGGGGCCGTACCGCAGGCACGGTGCCTGACTCACCCGTCACCCCCGCACTCCTCCACCCAAGGAAGGATTGCCCCCGCCAACGTCTTCGAGCGCTATCCAGGCCAGAACCGGCTCCGGGCCGTCATCAAGCACAGGCTTTACGCCCTTGCCCTGCCCTCCAGTCCACCAAAAGCCCTGCCCCGCCTGCAGCACGCGCGGACCCTGCCAGCGGCCCTGCAGCACCATGCACAACCCAGCCGTTGCAGGTGGTGGTGGCGCTTCGCGCAGCACCTGCAAAGAGCCGCTCCACACGCCCCTGCGCAGCATCAGGTTGAAGTCTTTCGACGTGCCGCCGAGCATGGCTCCGTCCACCGCGTCATCGCCAGAGAAGGCGAACGGCTGCCAGCGCTGGTCCAGCGACTGCTCCCAGCCAGGGCTGCGCAGGTGCAGGCCGTCCCCGCCCAGCAGCATGATCTGGCGGTCGATGCCCGGGAAGACCGAAAACGGCCCGGGCCGGTCGACCGTGGCCAGGCTCACGCGCCACTCGAAGCTGTTCATGTCCGCGCCGGGCGGCCAGCAGGCCAGCTCTTGCGTGCTGCCTCCGCCGTTCTTCCACGGGGTGCTGGGAATGGTTGCGAGGTCAAAGAAGTTCATGGGAAGAGATTGTGGAGGTGGTGGTTGCCGGTGGACCTTGGCTTCGACAGGCTCAGCCCGAACGGACGAGGGCCTGCACGGCCCCCGCACATTCCCTCACTTCACCATCGGCAGCTTCAGCCCCTGCTTCCTGGCCGTCTCCACCGCCAGTTCATAGCCAGCGTCCGCATGCCGCATCACGCCGCTGCCGCAGTCGTTGACCAGCACGCGCGCCAGGCGCTCGGCTGCGGCGTCGGTGCCGTCGGCCACGATGACCATGCCCGAGTGCTGCGAGTAGCCCATGCCCACGCCGCCGCCGTGGTGCAGGCTGACCCAGGTGGCGCCGCCCGAGGTGTTGAGCAGCGCGTTGAGCAGCGGCCAGTCGCTCACGGCATCGGTGCCGTCCTTCATGGCCTCGGTCTCGCGGTTGGGGCTGGCCACGCTGCCTGTGTCCAGGTGGTCGCGGCCGATGACAATGGGGGCCTTCAGCTCACCGCTCTTGACCATCTCGTTGAAGGCCAGGCCCGCGATGTGGCGCTCGCCCAGGCCCAGCCAGCAGATGCGTGCGGGCAGGCCCTGGAAGGCGATGCGCTCGCCGGCCATGTCGAGCCAGCGGTGCACATGCTTGTTCTCGGGGAACAGCTCCTTGATCTTGGCGTCGGTCTTGCGGATGTCCTCCGGATCGCCCGACAACGCTACCCAGCGGAACGGGCCCTTGCCTTCGCAGAACAGCGGGCGGATGTAGGCGGGTACGAAGCCGGGGAAGTCGAACGCGTTGACCACGCCTTCGTCGAACGCCACCTGGCGGATGTTGTTGCCGTAGTCCACCGTGGGGATGCCCATGGACTGGAAGTCCAGCATGGCCTGCACGTGCACGGCACACGACCGGGCTGCGGCCTGCTTCAGGGCTTCGTGCTGGGTCACGTCCTGCTGCGCGGCGCGCCACTGCTCCACCGTCCAGCCCGCGGGCAGGTAGCCGTTGACGAGGTCGTGGGCCGAGGTCTGGTCGGTGACCAGGTCGGGCTTCAAGCCGCCGGCCTGGGCACGTTTGACCAGCTCGGGCAGCACGTCGGCCGCGTTGCCCAGCAGGGCGATGGAGATGGCCTCCTTGGCCGCCGTGTGCTGCTGGATCAGCTCGAACGCATGGTCGATGTCGCGCGCCTGCTTGTCCACGTAGCGCGTGCGCAGGCGAAAGTCGATGCTGCTTTGCTGGCACTCGATGTTGAGCGACACCGCGCCTGCGAACGTGGCTGCCAGCGGCTGCGCGCCGCCCATGCCGCCCAGGCCCGCGGTCAGGATCCACTTGCCTTCGAGCGAGCCGCCGTAGTGCTTGCGGCCGGCCTCTGCAAAGGTCTCGTAGGTGCCCTGCACGATGCCTTGCGTGCCGATGTAGATCCAGCTGCCGGCGGTCATCTGGCCGTACATGAACAGGCCCTTCTGGTCCAGCTCGCTGAAGTGCTCCCAGTTGGCCCACTTAGGGACCAGGTTGGAATTGGCCAGCAGCACGCGGGGCGCGTTGGCATGGGTCTTGAACACGCCCACGGGCTTGCCGGACTGGATGAGCAGGGTTTCGTCGTCGTTCAGGTCCTTGAGCGAGGCGAGGATCTGGTCATAGCACTCCCAGTTGCGCGCGGCACGGCCGATGCCGCCGTACACCACCAGGTCTTGCGGGCGCTCGGCCACTTCGGAGTCCAGGTTGTTCTGGATCATGCGGTAGGCCGCTTCGGTGAGCCAGCTCTTGCAGGTGAGCTGGTTGCCGCGCGGTGCGCGGATCACGCGGCTGGCGTCGTGGCGAGGGTCGGTGCTGGGGGTGGAGGAAGCTGCGGCAGCGATGATGGCGTCGTTGGCGTTCATGGTGGGCTCCTGGGAATCGATGGGTGTGAATGGAAGGAAATCAGGCGTGGCTGGGCAGGCACTGCAGCAGCGGCGCAGGCCACGGCGTGTGCATCGCCCACTCGCGCATGGCTTCGATGTCGGTGGCGAGATAGCGGTCTTGCTCCAGGTACGCCACGCGCTGGCGGATGGCGGCGAACTGGTCTTCCACCAGAGGCGATGACTTCAAGGCACGGTCGAACTCCATGCCCTGGGCAGCGGCCATGGCCTCGATGCCCACCATCACCGCCGCATTGCGCACCATGTCACCCAGGCGCCGCGCGCCGTAGGTGGCCATGGAGACATGGTCTTCCTGGTTGGCCGAGGTGGGCAGGCTGGTCACGCTGCTGGGGTTGGCCAGGCACTGGTTCTCGGCCGCCAGCGCGGCGGCGGTGACCTGCGCGATCATGAAGCCCGAGTTCACGCCGCTGTCCAGGATCAGGAAGGCCGGCAGGCCCGAGAGGCCTGGGTCGAGCAGCAGCGACAGGCGGCGCTCGGAGATGGCGCCGATCTCGGCCACGGCCAGCGCGATGATGTCCGCCACGAAGGCCACGGGCTCGGCGTGGAAGTTGCCGCCGGAGATCACGTCCCCGTTGTCGAACACCAGGGGGTTGTCGGAAGCCGCATTCGCCTCGATGGTCAGCACGCGCGCGGCGTGGTGCAGGTTGTCCAGGCACGCGCCCATCACCTGGGGCACGCAACGGATGGAGTAAGGGTCCTGCACGCGGCCGCAGTTCGGGTGCGAGGTGTCGATGGCGCTGCCGTCCAGCAAGGCGCGCACGGTGGCCGCCACGGCGATCTGCCCGGCCTGGCCACGCGCTTCGTGGATGCGTGCGTCAAACGGCTTCACCGAGCCCTTGATGGCCTCGAGCGACAGGCAGCCTGCCACCAGCGCGGCCGCGAACACGCTCTCTGCGCCGAACAGACCGGCCAACGCGAGCGAGGTGGACACCTGCGTGCCGTTGAGCAGCGCCAGCCCTTCCTTGGGGCCCAGCACGAACGGCGCCAGGCCGATGGAGCGCATGGCGTCAGCCCCCGACACCACCGTGCCGTTGACCTTGGCCTGCCCTTCGCCGATCAGCACGCAGGCCAGGTGCGCCAGCGGCGCCAGGTCGCCCGACGCGCCCACCGAGCCCTTGGCCGGGATCACGGGCAGCACGTTGGCATTGGCCATGGCCAGCAGCGCATCCACGATCTCGGGCCGGATGCCGGAGTGCCCGCGCGCCAGGCTGATGGCCTTGGTCGCGAGGATGAGGCGCACCACATCGTCGGCCAGCGCATCGCCCGTGCCCACGCTGTGCGACAGCACCAGATTGCGCTGCAGTTCGGCCAGGCGCTCGTGGGCGATCTTGGTGCTGGCGAGCTTGCCGAAGCCGGTGTTGATGCCATAGACCACCTGGTCTTCGTCCACGATGCGCTGCACCGTGGCCAGCGATGCCTGCATGAGGGCGCGTGCGGACGGGTCGAGCGACAGCTGCACGGGCGCAGCGTAAATGCTGCGCAGCGCGGCCAGGGATACGTGGCCAGGGTGCAGGGTGATGGAGGCCGAAGCGGTTGTTTTTGTCATTGGGGTCATCCTGTATATACAAGTAGGTACAAGCGAAAAATCAGTCAGTCAACGCTGGTCGGTCACTCAGCCCGTTCGCCCTGAGCTTGTCGAAGGGCTGCGGTGTTCGCGCCCTGGCTTCGACAGGCTCAGCCCGATCGGGTTAGGGGTGCGTGGGCTGGGGAGGAACATCGGCATCTCGTTCACCCTGCGACGGGATTGCCGTCCGCCCGGAAGCGGCTGCCCAGGCGGTAGCGGGTGGCGGGGTGCAGGCAGCGCACCACGGTGATCGGCACGCCGCGCGACCAGGTGCGGCGGGTGAGCAGCAGGCAGGGCTCTTGCGGCGACATCTCAAGCAGCGTGGCCTGCTCTGCAGTGGGCATGACGGCGTCGACCACGTGCTCGATCTGGTCGAACGGCACGTTGCGCACCAGGTATTCGGAGGGCTGCAGCAGCGTGAAGTCCTGCGCGGCGAACTGGGGCACCTGGCGGGGGTTCACGTGGCGATCTTCCAGTTGCACGGGCACGCCGTCTTCGCGGTGGATGCACAGCGAATGGAACACCGACTCGCCCGTGCGCAGGTCGAGCGCAGCGGCCACTTCGAGCGTGGCCGAGATGCGCTCCACTGCCAGCACGTCGCAGCGGTAGTCGTGCCCGCGCTGGCGGATCTCGCCGGCGAGGTTGGCGATCTGCAGCAGCGTGGACTGGGGTTTGTCTTCGGCCACGAAGCTGCCCACGCCGGCCACGCGCACGATGCGGCCCTGCTCCACCAGTTCGCGCAGCGCGCGGTTCACCGTCATGCGCGAGATGCCGAACTGGGTGACCAGCTCGTTCTCGGACGGCAGGCGGTCGCCCGCGCGCCAGATGCCTTCCTGGATCTTGCGCGAGATGTGGTCCTTGACCTGCTCGTACAGCGCCATGGCCTGCGCGGGCGCAGCGACGGCCACGACCGCCTTGGCTGCGGCGGCACGGGGCCCGTTGCGCGGAGCCTCTGCGGAACGGCGGGAAGGACGGGCGCTCATAAAGCCTTAATGCAGGTCCGCTGCCATGGACTCGGCGCGGATCTCTTCCGTCAGCCGCGCCTTGAGGTCCATGAACTCGGGGCTGGTCTTGATCGTGTAGTGGCGCGGGTGCGGCAGGTCCACCGCCAGCTCGGTCTTGATGCGGCCGGGCCGCGCGCTGAACACGGCCACGCGGTTGGCCATGAAGATGGCCTCGTCGATGTCGTGGGTGACAAACAGCACGGTCTTGCGCTCGGCCTCCCAGATGCCCAACAGAAGCTCCTGCATGAGCACGCGGGTCTGGTTGTCGAGCGCGCCGAAGGGCTCGTCCATCAGCAGGATCTTGGGGTCGTTGGCCAGCGCGCGCGCAATGGCGGTGCGCTGCTGCATGCCGCCCGACAGCTGCTTGGGAAAGTGCTGCTCGAAGCCGCGCAGCCCCACCTTGGCGATGAAGTACGCGGCGCGCTCTTTCTGCTGCGATTCGGGCATGCCGCGCTCGCGCAGGCCGAAGCGGATGTTCTGCTCGATGGTGAGCCAGGGGAACAGCGTGTAGCTCTGGAACACCATGCCGCGCTCGGGCCCGGGGCCTTCGACCGGTGCGCCATCGAGCAGCACGCGGCCGCTGGTGGCGTGGTCCAGCCCCGCCACGATGCGCAGCAGCGTGGACTTGCCGCAGCCCGACGGGCCGAGGATGGTGACGAAGTCGTTGTCCTTGACCTCGAAGTCGACCGGCTGTAGCGCCTGTGTGCGCTGGCCCTTGGCGGTCTCGAAGACGCGCGAAACAGCTTGTATGGAAACGCGGCTCATCGCACAAAACTCCAGGCAAACAGACGGTGGTTGAGCGCCTTGAAGGCGAAGTCGGACACCAGCCCGATGAGGCCGATGATGATGATGCCGAAGATGATCTGGCCGGTGTTGAGCAGCGACTGGCTGTCGGTGATCATGTGGCCGATGCCGCTCGACGACCCGATCAGCTCGGCCACGATGACGTAGGTCCAGGCCCAGCCCAGCACCAGGCGCAGGGTCTCGGCGATCTCGGGCGCGGCGCCCGGGATGAGCACGCGGGTGACGATGCCCTTGTGGCCCGCACCCAGCGTGTACGCAGCCTCCACCAGGTCGCGCCGCGCGCCACCCACGGTGACGGCCACCATGAGCGTGATCTGAAAGACCGAGCCGATGAAGATGACGAGGATCTTCTGCGTCTCACCAATGCCGGCCCACAGAATGAGCAGCGGGATGAAGGCCGACGCGGGCAGGTAGCGGCAGAACGAGACGAAGGGCTCGAAGAACGCCTCGATGCCCTTGTACGCGCCCATCGCAATGCCCAGCGGCACGGCGATGACGGCGGCCAGGATGAAGCCGCCGAACACGCGCCACACCGTCATGCCGATGTCCTTGTGAAAGCCGTACTCGCTGAACAACAGCCAGCCTTCCTTGGCCATGGTGACAGGGCTGGCCAGGAAGGTGGGCGACACGAAGCCGCCCAGCGTGAAGAACGCCCACACCAGCACGAACAACACAAAAAAACCGAAGCCCAGCAGCCAGCGGGCACGGGCACTCACAGGCTCCAGGGGAGCGAGCGAGCGCCGGCGCACGGGGGCTTGAGGCGTGGTCACGGACAGGGGTTGCACAGCAGACATGGCGCGCTCTTCTTCCAGGAACGATTTACTTGATGAAGCTCGCGTCGAAGGTGACGTTCAGATCCTCTGGCGCCTTGCGGATGATGCCGGCCTCCAGCAGGATGGCCGTGGCGTCCTTCATGAACGTGGTCAGCTCGCCGGCAAAGAATTTCTGGTTGGCGGCCTTGTCCTGCCAGCGCAGGAAGGACGACGACTTGGCGAACTGCTCGCCCGACTGCTTGACCGCCGCGCCCATGATCTCGTTGGACTTGGTCGGGTCGGCCTTGATCATGTCGAGCGCCTGGAAGTACGAGTTGGCCAGGGCCTGCGCGGCCTTGCCGTTGGCCTTGAGCCAGGTGGGGTCGCAACCCACGGTGTCCATCACCATGGGGTAATCGAGCGTGGTGGCCAAGATCTTGCCCGCGGCAGGGTTGTCGCGCACGGTAGACAGGTACGGCTCGTACGTCATGGCAGCGTCGTTCTGCCCCGCCACGAAGGCCTGCGCGGCCGCCTGGGGCGACAGCGTGGTGGTCTTCACGTCCTTGAGGCTCATGCCGTTCTTGCTGAGCATCCAGGCCAGGCCGAAATACGGAGCGGTGCCGGGCGCATCCACGCCGATGGTCTTGCCCTTCAGGTCCGCAAAGCCCTTGATGTCGCCACGCACCGCGATACCGTCAGCGCCGTAGGACTTGTCCATCTGGAAGATCTGGACGATGGGCACGCCGTTGGCATTCCATGCCACATGCGTCTCGACCGTGGTGGCGGCGCACTGGATGGACTTGGAGGCGAGGGCCAGGTGGCGGTCCTTCTGCGGGATCATCTTGATCTCCACATCGAGGCCGTTCTTCTTGAAGATGCCCGCCTTGTCGGCCAGCGTGAGCGGCGCAAAGCCGGTCCAGCCGGACATGCCCAGCACAATCTTGGTCTCTTGCGCCTGGGCCGGTGCGGCCACCGCCATCACGCAAGCCGCGGCTGCCGCCAGCGACGTCCATTTCACAACCGATCGAGTCATCATCTGCTCCTGTTTGAAGAAAGTACCTTTGCCCACTCCGGCCGGGTCGCACCCGCTTGCAGCCGCCATGATGACAGCCCGAGCATACCTGTATATACAGGGTAAACGCTAGAGGCGTGACCCATTTGAGAGCGGGGTCACCTGCATCAGCAAGAACGGGGCCAAGGCGGGGGTGGAGAACGTCGCAGAACGCCCCCAACGCGAACTTGCTACACATTCGATAGCTATCCAGGCCGACCCATCAAGCGGTAGGCAGGTATTCTTCAGAAGCTTTTCAAAACACTGAATTTGCGCAAAGGCATCCGGGACGGTGCGGCGTGTGCGCGGCGCGCACCAACGCCGTGCAAAGCCCACGCCGTTGCCCCGGGAGGCCGGCCCCCGAAGGCAGCTAGGGCGCCCCGCGCCGCGGCGAACTGCGCACGTGCCCAGACCCCAAGCCGGTTCGCACGCGCCTTGCGCCGAGTTCGTTAACCACGGTGTGCCGCAGCTGCGGCGGGCTGGCGATTCAGGCGTCAACCCACGATTGGCAGCCGCACGGTCACCGACAGGCCGGGCTCCGCGTTGCGCATCTGCAGCGTGCCGCCATGCGCCTGCGCCACCAGGCGGCACAGGTACAACCCCAGCCCCACGCCGCCGGTGGTGCGCTGGCGCGCGGTGTCGGGCCGGTAAAAGGCCTGGGCCAGATGCGGCAGGTGTTCGGGCGGCACGCCCGGCCCGTGGTCGCGCACCTCGATCTCCACCGCGGCATCCACCCGCCGCAGGTACAGCTCGGGCGGAGGCGCTGCAGGGTCGCTGTGCCGCAGGCTGTTGTCCAGCAGGTTGCGCAGCAGCAGCCGCAGGCGGGATCGGTCGAGCGACAGCGTTTGCAGGGCCTCTTCCTGCCCGCCAGCATGCAGCACGATCGACGCTGCAGTGGCGTGGCGCCTGCCCAGCTCGCCGATCACTTCGCGCGCCAGGGCGGGCAGGTCGGTGGGTTCGCGGTGCAGCGCGGCGTGGCGGCCGGCCAGGCGTTCGCTCTCCAGCAGGTCGGTGATGAGACCGGCCATCTCGCCCAGGTCGCGCATCAGCGCCAGGCGCTGGGTCTGCACCTCGGGGCTTTCGGGCAGCAGTTCGGTGTTCAGGCGGGCCCGGGTGAGCGGGCTGCGCAGCTCGTGGCTCATCGCCAGCAGCAGGGCGCGCTTGGCCTCCAGCATCTGGTGGATGTCGTCACCCATGGTGTTGATGGTGGCGGCCAGCTGCCCCAGCTCATCGGGCCGGTGGGCGTGCCGCACGGGGATGGCCTGCGCGAAGTTGCCCTCGCCAAAACGCTGGGCGCCCATGCGGATGTCGTCCAGCGGCCGCAGCAGATGGCGCACATACACATACGCCAGCGCGGTGAGCAGCAGCAGCACGGTGAGCGTGCCCCACGCGATGCGCGGGCGCTTGTCCCACGACAGCGCGTTGAGCCCGAATTCGATGCTGTGCCCGTCGGCCGTGATGCGCTGCAAGAGCCGCCGGCCCTGGTCGTCGCTGCCGTGGCCGTTCCAGTGGTCCTCGCGCTGGAACTTGTCGCTCATCCAGTCCGGGCGCGGCTGGTCGGGGTGGGACTCCCAGTGCACCACCGGCCCGTCGATGCGCAGCGTGATGGGCAGGCGCTTGGCAATGGCCTGCGCGCGCTCGATACTGGGCGGGTTGCCGATCTCGGCGGTCAGGCGGTCCACGTAGTCCATCAGCAAGGGGCGCGCAGCCTCGCGCCAGCCGACCGACACGGCTTTTTGCACGCCGCCCATGAAGGCGATGGCCACCGTCACGGCCAATGCCATGAACACCAGCACCAGCCGGATGCGCAGCGAGTACCCCACCGCCCGGCTTGCGCGGCGGTGCCAGGGGCAGTCGTGCTCCACGCCGGGAATGTCTTCTGCCCTCAGCCGTCGCTGCCACCTCATGGCGCGGCTGCCCGCCGCAGGGCCAAGGAGTAGCCGGCGTTGCGCAGCGTCTTGATGCAGTCGAGCGGCTCCAGCTTCTTGCGCAGGCGGCTGACCACGATGTCGACCGCGCGGGTGTACAGCTCGGCCTCGTGCCCGCGCAGCTGGTTCAGGATGTCGTCGCGGCTGAAGACCTTGCCAGCATCGCGCGCCAGCAGGTGCAGCAGGTCGAACTCCGTGCCGGTCAACTCGATGGTGGTGCCCTGGCGCAGCACGCTGCGGCGCGCCGCATCGATCACCAGGCCCTCGAACTCGAGCACGCCCGTGTCGCCGCCGCCCTGCCCCGGCGCGCGGCGGCGGCGCAGCACGGTCTGCAGGCGGGCCACGAGTTCGCGCGGCTCGAAGGGCTTGGGCAGGTAGTCGTCCGCCCCCAGCTCCAGCCCGACGACGCGGTCCATCACCTCGCCCCGGGCCGTGAGCATCACCACGGGCAGGTCGCCCTGCTTGCGGATGGTGCGGCACAGCTCGAAGCCATCCATTTCGGGCAGCATGACATCGAGGATGGCAGCATCAAAGCCGCCCGCCGCAAGGCGTGCCAGTCCGTCGCTGGGACGCAGCGCATGGGTCAGCTCCAGCTCGAACCGCTGAAAATACACGGTCAGCGGAGGCCCGAGCTGTTCGTCGTCGTCGATGAGGAGGATGCGGTGCATGCGCGATTCTTACATTGGCAGGGTGCGTCCAGCCAGGGGCTGGTGGCCGCTGGGCGCAATGCTCCAGGGTTGTCCCGCTTCCTCGGCCATGCCCCAATCTAGGCGCTCCTGTCCGCGCACAGCGATCGCAGGCTGGCCGGTGGGCGTTGCGTGGTGGCCCTGCCAGCCGGCAACCGCCTCATCGCCGTAGCGGTCGTCGGCCTGTGTTTCCTGCGGCACTGCGCTCAATGCGCGGTGCCGGCGGATGAGGTCACGCAAGCGCCGCTGCACGGGGATGTGCAGGGCATCGAAGGCATCCGCCGCGGCCAGCAAGGCAGGCAGTGCGTGGGCAGCGCCCGCCGGTTGGCGCGCCACCAGGCCCAGCGCGTGTTCGCGGTCAAACCGGGGGCCCCACACCAGGGACATCAGTTCGTCGTGCGGCTCGGGCATGCCCGCCAGCAGTGCGGGGCCATGCTCACGCAGCTGCCCTGCGAGTTGATGGATGGGTTGCAGCAGTGGAGACATGTCGATGCCCCTGCCTCAGCCGCGGGCCATCCAGCCCTTGCGCCGCTGCATCAGCTCGCGCACTTTCTGCTGCTGGTCGGCGTTCAGGCTGTCATAGAAGTCTGCCAGCGCCGTGATCACCTCGGGGCTGTTGGCCTGCACTGCGCGGGTCTTCTCGTCCATCAGCGCCTGGGCGCGGGTGCGGT
The DNA here is from genome assembly GCF_044542805.1 of Acidovorax sp. NPDC077693. Lineage (NCBI taxonomy): Bacteria > Pseudomonadati > Pseudomonadota > Betaproteobacteria > Burkholderiales > Comamonadaceae > Acidovorax > Acidovorax sp. NPDC077693. The sequence continues at coordinate 167,722 of NZ_JBITVD010000011.1, forward strand.
CGAACTTGTCGCCCGCCATGATGGCCTGCACCTCTGCACGCGGGTCGGCCGTCTTGCCGATGAAGGCGGTGCGCTGCGCTTCGAGCTTGTCCGCCAAGACATTCAGCTTCTGTTTTTGTGGATCGGTCAGATCGAGCTTGCTGCTCACGCGCTCCACCACCTTGCCGCGCATCTCGGCCATCTTTTCAGGCGTCATGGCCCCCTGGCGGTAGTGGTGGCCGCTGGAGCAAGCGGTGAGCCCACCCACCATGATCGAAGCGCCGAACAATCCCACCAGGGTTTTCTTGATCCAGGGTTTCATGATGCAGTCCTTTCACGGACGGTGTTGAACATGACCCTGATGGTGCCGCGGAGGCAGGCCGAGGTGGTCTCGGCGCAGTTTCGGTTTATTTCGCTTTGTATCGCCCGTGGCCTGCAGGCGGTGGCATGGGCGACGCGAGGGTTCAGCTACCGCATCACGGCGGTCAAAACGATCAGCCTCTGTGCGAGGCTGTGGGCTTGGTCGCGCATTTGTGTCAGAGGCACAGCGCCTACGGTGCAGCCCTCATACCAGAGATGAAAACCCGTGACACCCGCGAGCCCCGCCCCGGCTGCGTGTGCCGCAATGGCATGCTCCACACTGGTGTGCACACTGGGCTCACCGATCAACTCCTGGCCCCTGAATATGCGCGCCTGGTAGTGGGAGGCGCCGTGCCCTCGAATGTGAAGAGTGGGAACCAAGGCGAGTGCGCCCTGAAGGCGGATGAAACAGGGCTGGCTAGCCCATTGCCTGCGTTTGGCGACAGCCCAGGTCGGAGAACTGCAATTCACGCTCGACGCCGTGGCCGTCGCCATAGAGCGATCGCAGGTCGTCCGTTTGCTGACGCTGCTCAACCCGGTCTGAAGGCTGGCCCATCTGAAACGACGGCAGCTCAGGCCAAGCTTCCAGATGGTGGGACGAAGAAAAAGCAGAGAACGACATGATGAAATCCTCGCAACGAATTTGGAAGGGTTGCGCAATGCACTTGGATTGCGCTTAGAGAAAGTCATTGGCGCATCGGACCATGCGCGGCGATGTCAGAACGTCATGCGGCAGGTTGTAGGAATATGCCTACGATCACCGGCCAGTACCTGCACGACTCCACCTCGCCCCTGGTACATGACGCCTCCGCTGTCAAGGCGCCATGCGTTCAAGCGGCCTTTGCCAGTTCTGGCGCCTCGATTCCCAACGCATCGCCCTCGCCCGCCAGCAACCCGATGCAGTCCAGCGCCGTGGGCGGGTCGCACGGCTCGGCGTATACGCGCACAGCGATGTCTTCAGCTGCCGGCGAAAAGTAGAGCCAGAGGTTGTCGTTTTCCTTGTCGTAGCAAGAAAACAGCGCGCGGCCGGAACCCGGACGGCACATCAGGAACTTGGACATGAACATCTGCTGGATGCGCAAGGTGGGTTCGAATGCCTGGTCGTCGTTTCCGAGGGCCAATTTGTGCCAACTGCTGCTCATAGGTGCCTTTCGCCTGGCCATGCCAGTGTTACGGATGACCCATGGTAGAGACAGCTCCCTCGTGCACACCATTCTTGTGCAGCGCATCAATTTGTAGGACAGATGCTCCGTGCCGACCACCGCGTCCCAGTCGCAGGCCTGCTGCAACCACTAGTCGAAGGACGCTTCCAGATCGCGTTGGGCGGGGTTGCGGCGGGACATTCGCATCCTTGCGCCATGGGCCCGGAGCGTGGCACAACCCAGTCCCGTGACGTACAGAACCTGGGCTTTTTGGCAGGGTGAATCCACGGGTGGAAGCTGCACCTCCACCATTCCTGCAGCATGCAGGACACGCAGTTTGTCGATGTTGACGACGTCCCACTCGACCAGTGGGAGCTCGTCGCGCTCGAGTTGTCTCAAATACTCCATTGGCATGGCGGCCTCCGGCGTGAACGAGTATCGATTTTGCGGCGCTGCAAATGCAGCTTCAAGAATTGATACACGTCGCTACAAGATAGCGGTCAAACAGGCTGCTTCCCAATGGCGGAGCTGCGCTGATGGCATGCAGCGTCTGTTGCCTAAACCCACACTCACTGAACAGCCATTGGCGGTTTGGGTCAGCAACATGCCGGAAATGGCCTTTTGCGTAGGATGAGTCTGACATCGTCGCAAGCAGAAAAGGCAGTCACAAGAATCATTCGCATTTGTAGGATTGGCGTTTTCCCCGAGGAGATGCAATGCCCATCCTGGTGATATTTTTCGGCGTGCAAGTGGTGGCGGTGGCATTGGCAGCCGCCATCGCCGGTCTGTAGAGATCCCGAAACATCAGCGGCGTCACTGTTGGCGGCGCTTGACGGTCAGTGCTGAGCGAATGTGAGCACCACCCACCTTTCGCGTGCGCAGTGACACAAATCACCGCCCCCACGTCAGCCTGGCCGCGACACTGGTAAACGATGAGCCCTGGGCGTGACAAACGGGCGCATGCTCCATCAGGCTATCACCCTGGATTTCGCAACGCTGGCCTTACAGGATTGCCATGGGTATCACTGTCACCCTCGCCAGGAACATATCGGACAAGGACTTCCAGGAGGTCGAAGCCCTCGTCCGGCATCTTCAGGCCACCGACTACAACTTTGACGGCCGCGCCATATGGGTGGAGCGTGGCGCGGTCACCGATGTCCACGATCCGCAAGACGCCCTGCGTGCCGCACTCCTGGAGCTGATGGTCAACGGCATTCTGAGCGAGGCTTAGCGTGCGCAGCAGGTACTGCCACGCTTGCGTGCCAGAATCCCTCTCTACAGGGAGAGACACACATGCACCAGGGATCATTCCAACCCGCGCGGCGCGCTGCACTGGCCGCGGCACTGGGGGGCGCATTGGCAGGCGCCTTGAGCGCATGTGGCGGCGGGGGCTCCTCCGGCCCCGACGCTCCGCCGCCCGAAACAGTGGGACAAGTCGTCAACTCCTCCATGAAGTCCGCATCGACCGGCAGCACCTATTCCATTCAGGTGTTCATCCCTGCAGGCTACGCGGGCGGCACCGCGGCACTGCCGGTGATCTACGCCACGGAGGGTGATGCGCCTTATGGCGGGGCCGCGCCGGGGAGCGGTGGGCCCAATCGATCGCGATTCGATACCTTCAAGGAAGTGATGCAGCGCCGGGGAACGCAGGCAATCCTGGTCGGCATTGGCGGTACTGCGTGGCGCACTACAGACTTCCTTCAGCCCGGGGCATCCAGATACCTCGACTTCATCGTGAAGGAACTCGTGCCCGCCATCGAAAGCCAGTACCGCGCAGACCCCAAGCGCCGCGCGCTGTCCGGGCTGTCACACGGCGGTTACTTTGTGGTGGCCGCCCTGGTGCTGGAGGCACAGGCCGGCCGCCCGCCCAGCTTTTCGCACTACCTTTCCACGGAGTGCAGCGTGGGTGAATACTCCAGCCCCGCCGGCGTGCTGGGATTTGAAAAGACGATAGAGGGCAAGCCGCTCCCCACCACATTGTTCATTGCCGGTGCCAGCAATGGAAACCATCCGCTGATTGGCATCCCCCTGTACAACCAGATGTCCGCGCAGAGCCTGCCCGGTCTGGCGCTGCTCAAAGCCGAGTACAACACCTCGCACGTGGGTGCCGATGTTCCGGCGTTCGAAGAGGCGTTGAAACGCTTTTTTCCTTGAATGATGCTGTGGCAGGAGGCGGCCAAGGCTTTATCGCGAAGTGCGTTCAGCACAGTGTGATCCGAGGTGGTGGCGACCCCGTCCTCGTTGAGGCGGTTGCAACTAAAAAACAGCGCCGCTGACACAACGCTGGAGCGGCCGCACGCGACGCGGCGAGGCTACCTACGCCGATCGTGCCAAGCAGTTTTGTCGATAGGCAAAGAAAAACCGCCACAGCCTGGGTTCTCCAGAGTGTGGCGGTGTCTTGTATGGTAGCTGGCGTCAATTGAATGAAAGCTGTAAACCCGCATAGAAGCTGGATTTCGTTTTTTTATTTTTTGACTTGTTCCCCCGTTTGTTCCCCCACCTTGTTCACCATGAGCTGCCGCGTGAAAAACTGTGGATGCAGACGGCCCCATGACCGATCAATTTTGGCAGCCCAAGACGCCGCCGCCACATCGTCAACAAGGGCTACATTGCCCCATCGGCTACAGGCCATCCACACGCTGCGCTATCCAGTTTCGTACTGCCTTGGCTGACCATGAGGTCGCACGCTGCCCGATCTTGATGGACCCCGGAAAGTGCCCTCGCGCCATTTGGTCGTAAAGGGCCGAGCGGCACATCCCCGTCAAGCGCAGCACCTCTGGCAACCGCAACAGGCGGTCTTCGTCGCCTCCATCTTCCAAAGGCGGCCTTCGTATCGACTTACCACTCTCCAGCAGCGACAACGCCTGCCTCATCAACTGGGCTGCACGGTCGGTGATTTCTCTATCGACAGCCTCCCGTTGGTTCCCGCGGTCCTTGCGATTCTGTGCGGTTGGTCTCATATGACTCCCTTTCCGATCCTGCGACACCTGTCGCCGATTCCGTAGAGTGCCAGGGACATCCGACCCATTCCATCCATGCAGGCGCAGCCCAGCGCATCAGGGCAAATACTCCCATGGCTGTTCATCCGGTGGGATTTCTCCGTGATCCCGAAGCGGGGCAACTCCAGCGCCAACACCCATTCGGATGCACAACCTGTTGAGACACTACATCCAAGCGCGCTTGCCCCCCCTCTTCTACCGCTTACGGCGGCATCCCACCGAGTGTTCGGGCCGCCTGCTCAAGTCCGCCCAGGATGGCGTCAAGAACGCGTGGTGAGAAGTCCTGTGGCAATTCGGCTTGCACTTCGGCGATGGCCGCTGGAGTCCGGGCAAGGATTTCTTCGACGATCGGCTCGGCGGTCGAGGCATATCCGACCTTCTGTACGGTGCTATTGAAGTGCCTTCGCTGGATACCTTGCATCTCGTAGTGCCGGTTCTTGCCAAGCAAGGCCATCGCCAACTTGATTTCATGTGGCGACCACTGGTTCGGAGCATTGCCCAACACCGGATAGACCGACATTACGTCGTACAACGGGGTCAACTGGAAACGCCCGCGTGGCAGAAGCTGGATACTGAAATTCTTGGCATGGCCATCGGGTGCTCGCAGCAACCAGAACAACACCTGAGCCGCCATCAGCGTTTTCATGTCGGCTTCGGCATTCACCGATTGCCGCAGCGTGCCAAACAACGCCTTGAGCCCTGGGCCGCCGTCGTTCTCATATTTGCGGAATGGCGAACAGCCCTCGACCTGGCAAAAATCTTCCTGCGGCAGACGCATGAGCCACTGCCCACTGGATGCCACGCGCCGGTCGAACCGCTCCACCACCAACACGCGCTGCCCACCAAAGGTCGCAATGCTGGCATCGGCCACCGGCAAGCCATAGGCCTTCAGCAGCCGCAAACACAGCCACTCGTTATCGACGGACGTGCTGAAATCCATCTGCCGCCCGCCCATCAGGCCGAGCGGAAGCTTGAAGATGTGGCTCGTCGGTGTGGCACCACGCGGCGCCAGCCATCGCTCGCCCCACCACAGGAAAGCCGTCTTCTCCTGCGCACCGGCCAGCGAGATGCGGAAATCGGCATCCGGGTCTCGGCCCGCAGCGAAGGCCTGCGGCGAAACGGTTTCGATCAGGTGCCGCTCGATAGCCTCCTCGGACAGGGGCTCGCCCTCGATTCGATCGAAACCGGTGGGCACCTCGTCTTCATCCAGGATTTGGACGGCACCCACGCAATCGCGCCCGATGGCCTTCAGCAAATCGAACGGTTCGGTCGAGCCCGTACGGAATCGCTCGGCCACGCGGCGACGGATCGCGTCACTGTCCGGAAGCAGGTTGTCGAAGTAGTTGGAGACCTTTTCCCCCTTGGCCGGCAGGTTCTGCAGGTTGAACGGCAGGGACAACGACAGCGGCCGGCCGATATCGGCAGCAAGCCAATCCGCGTCGTACTGCAACACCATCTCCCCGCGAGCGGGAATCGTCCACCGGCCCACGCGGACACCGTTGGTCCAGATAGACAGGCTGCGGCTGTGCGATCGACGTCCCATGTCACCAATCCGTGGTCGGCGCCGCCGATACCGCCGCGCTACCCCGGGTCCCAACGGCCAGTTCCAGGCCCAGCGCGGCACACCATGCAAGGAGTTGCTCCACGCTCAGCTCATGGGCGTTGAGTTCCAAATGAGAGACCCGTGACTGACTCAGGCCGATACGGCTGGCCAACGCCGACTGGGTCAACCCCTGCGCCTTACGCGCGGCCTGCAGCATCGTCCCCAGTTGGCCGGCAGTGACCAGCGGATGTGATGTCGACGCCATGGTTGATACCTGGAATTCAGATAAACGCAAAATATCTCAAAAACAGATATTAGTCAAATACCTGAAAGTCAACTAATTCTGGTAAACACAATGCGCTTCAAGGTGCGCTGATGCAACCTGATGGATGCTCATCACTCGATGGTGCCCAAGCCATGTTTGATCAAAAATGATCAGCGAACTGCCCGGTGCATTTTTTGCGCTGACGAGAAAACCAGCCCCGATGAGCTGATCAGCACAATTAGCTGATGAATAACATGGCCACGGTTGACAACATGGACATGTTAAATAAAATGGCCATGTTAAGAACCACCATATGCGCGCACCCCTTTCACCCAACAAGCACGTGCATGCAGAGCAGTACGTGGCCAACTTCTTCCGGTCCAACGGTTGGTCTGTGGAGATGCAGCAAGAAGACTCGCTCAGCGCCGACTTGCTCATTCGGCACGGAAAGCACCGATTCATCGTCGAAATCAAGGCACTATCCGAAGGTCGCCCAGACCGCGTGCTGCCGGTTCTCTCTATGGCGATTCTCCAAGCCAAAGCTGCAGCCGAGCTGTCCGGCAATGCCCTCCCCCTCGCAATCATCTTCGTGCCGGAAGCATCTCTGTCTTTGGCTAAGCATGTGGAGGTGTTTGCGCAGAAGTTCGCGAAAGATGTGTCTGTCGGAATAATCTCGGGACGCGGCGAACAATATTTCAGTGATGAGGTATTCCAGCAGCTGAACCGATTGCCAGAGGAGCCAAGCCGCCTCTCAGCCCGCCGCCCATCGCAAGCCATCAACCTGTTCTCGGACCTCAACCAGTGGATGCTGAAACTCCTCCTGGCGTGGGAATTGCCAAGCGGCTTGCTGAACGCCCCCAAAAGGCAGTTCAAGAACGGATCCGACCTGGCCGAAGCTGCGCAGGTGTCCGCCATGAGCGCTTCCCGATTCCTGCAGCAACTGCGCAGCGAAGGATATCTGAGCGACTCATCGCCTCATCTGAAGCTCGTTCGTCGCGAAGAGCTTTTCCGCCGTTGGGGCGCCGCCGCGATGCGCGCGTGTCCGGAAATGCCATGCCGCTTTCTTCTACGAGCCCCTGCTGCTCAGCAAATTCGAGGCTTGCTAAGCCACCATTCCAAAAACGCTTGTCTGGGACTTTTTTCCGCTGCCGATGAGCTGGGCATCGGGCACGTCAGCGGTGTGCCTCCGTATATATATGTTCCCAAGCTGCCCAAAGTGGGGGCATCGGACTGGCCAGGGTTGATGGCGTATCCATCTGATCGACCAGACTTGATCTTGCGGCAGGCATCTTTTCCGCAATCCACCTTCAGGGGAGCCGTCAATCACGACGGAATCCTGGTCACGGACATCCTCCAAGTATGGTTGGACGTGATGAACCACCCAACAAGAGGATCTGAACAAGCTGGTCTGATCTACAAGAAATATCTCCTGCCACTCGTCGGCAACTGACTCTGATGAACGATCTAGAAGCTTTCGCGAAACTGGTTCAGGCCCTGGCAGCCTGGCGCCAGCAGCTGATCTTCATCGGCGGTTGGGGCCATCGTCTCCACCGACTGGATCCGAGGGCCAACCGGCCTGACTATCAGCCTGTGTTCACTCGTGACACGGACCTCGCCTTTGCAAATAGGGAGCCCATTGAGGGAGACATCAAGCAATCGCTCCTGCAGCATGGCTTCCAGGAAGAGTTGAGCGGCGACCATCGACCACCGGCGGCCCATTACACGCTTGGCGACGAGGCCGGCGGCTTCTATGCCGAGTTCCTGACACCTTTGGCGGGAAGCGGCCGCAAACGAAGCGGAGAAGCGGATGCAACCATGACGAAGGCTGGGATCTCGGCTCAGAAGATCCGCCACCTGGACGTCCTTCTGGTCGATCCCTGGATCATCAGTCTGGGACAGCAAGAGGGCGTTCCACTGCCGGAGCGAATTGATGTCCAGGTAGCCCACCCCTTGTGCTTCATGGTCCAGAAGTTCCTGATTCAGCAATATCGACCGGCGAACAAACGAGCCCAGGACGTGCTGTACATCTACGACACGATCGAACTCTTCGGTGCGCTGCTGGACGAGTTCAATGTGCACTGGAAGGCGCGAGTTGCACCGGCGCTTGGTAGTCTGGCCGATGACGTGCGAAAGATCAGCACGCAGACATTCGCTAAAGTCAACGACATGATCCGCGACGCCGCACGTATTCCTGCTGATCGCGACCTACCCCCTGAACAAATCCAGGCAACGTGCAGCTACGCCTTCGAGCGCATGTTGCGATCGTAGGTTGATAACCACCGACGTCTCACGCTGCAGAATGGACGCCGGTCTCTTTCAACTTCAGGACCGAAGTAAGGGTAGTACGTTCAAGTACCAGAGAAATTCAAAGTCACCCATTTCTTGGCTTCCTCAACGTCCAGGTTGAGACTCGCATACGCTTTCTTGAGCAACTCAGGAGGCAGTGCCCAGTCCCATTTCTCTCGTTCAAGATTTCTCGCGCCCTCAAGCAGTTCGCTCACGGATGGCTGCTCTACGAGCGCAGCGTCGAGGAGTGCGTCAAGGATGTTGTCAATGGTGTGACCGCCTTTCACCACCTCTATGCCAGGGCCAGAAGGTGCTGCAGAGAAGCCTCGCTGATTCATGAAGCAAGCCAACGCCTCGTTGGCGGCATCCCCGAGCCATGTGACTACGAGGAGTTCGTGTCCCTGATCGACCAGGCACTCTGATGTCAAATTCAGCGCTCGAAAGTTGGACCGCGCCTCCTCCAGGAAGCGCTGAGCTACCTCATCGACAAACACAATCCTTTCGGTCGACTCCAGCAGCTCGCGCATCCTCTGCCTTACCTTCGTGTGCACCCGCCCTGAGCCTCCTGAAAACAAAGGCGGAGCACCGCCGCTGGCGCGTTTGACGACGATGACCTTCTGCGCCTCATCCACCATTTCCACAATCCAGGTCTTGCCTGCAAAGAGGATCCGCTGCCCTATAGACAGCATCTGAGAAACCGGCAGCGTACCAAGAGTCCGGGTCCCAGCGACCAGTCGAAACTCCTCGTCCGACGCAAAGGCCGCATAGAAGGTGTAGTGGTTGACGAACTTCTCACCGAGAGGGCCGTGCAGCAGCAACCCAGATGAGTCCTGAACCAAAAGCTCTTTTGTTCCCAGGTGACGTACCAGCGACATGAAGTCTTCTTTGGTCGTTCCCTCGAACGGTGTTCCCGTAGCGCACAGCAGTGCGTACAACTGACCAATCGTGGCACCACCGTTCTGGGCTACGGCGGATAACATCTGCTGCACCAGCGTGGAGAGATGGGCGCCCTGCGTGACAGGCGGCTCAAACCAGCCTTCAAGCAAGAGAGAAATCATGGCAACGGTCTGCACCAGTCCCAGGCGCAATCTCGTGCCAAAGCCCGAGTGCACATCAATCGCGCCCTCGATGCAGTAGCCTCTCAGAATAGCGGGTTCGCCCTTTCGCCGCCCAGACCTTCCCAGTCGTTGACGCAAACTGGCGACTGAGGGCGGCGGTCCAATCTGCACAACGCTCTTGACCGCCCCAATGTCGATCCCCAGCTCCAGGGTATTGGTACAGATGGCAGTGGCAGGCACTTCCTTCTGCTTGAGGGCTGCCTCGGTCTCTGCCCGGATCTCCTTGGATAGGCTACCGTGGTGCGGCCAAAACTCCTGAGGCACTTTGTTGCGCTCGCAAAGGCCGTTCAGCAGATTGGTGTAGCGCTCAACCTCGCGCCGGGAGTTTGGGAACACAAGGTTGTTGGAACTTCGCAGCGCCTTGTACATGTGCGCCGCGATGAGTCCGGGCGTGGCAGGCTCGGGCGCCTCTTCCTCACCACCCTGCCACACAACCAAAGGCTCCTCATATCCCTTTACGAGGATCTTGAGTTCATTTCCCCCAGAGGCAGAAACGACCATGCTGACGCCAGTTCCATGTCCTGGCCGAAGAAAATCAGCGGCAAGGCCCATGTCACCCAAGGTGGCCGAGAGGCCCACTCTAGGTACTTTGCGGCGCAGGACATTCTCGATGCGGTGCAATAAGGATTGAAGCTGCTTTCCTCGCTCAGATCCAATAAACGCATGCAGCTCATCGACCACAAAAAATGCGGTCATCTGAAACACAGCCGCAATAGATGTCCCTCGATTGCACAGCAATGCCTCGAGGGACTCTGGAGTGATGAGCAGCACTCCGTGCCGCTTCTTCAAGAACTTGGCCTTGGACGTCGCACCAATGTCGCCATGCCATGGCCACACGGGGATATCCAGCTGCTCGCAGAGCTTGTCGAGTCGACCAAACTGGTCGTTGATGAGGGCCTTCAGCGGGCTAATGTAGACGATGAGCCGAGGTTCCTCGCTCTGCAATAGATGCGTGAGCGCTGGCAGAAAAGCCGCCTCGGTTTTACCTGCTGCGGTCGCCGCTGCCACGATGACATCGCGGTCGGCATGGATGAGCAATGGAATGGACTGCTCCTGGGCGTCCCGCAATGACTCCCAGCCTTCCGCCCAAATGAATCGCTGAATGCGCTCATCAAGAAGGTGAAAAGACGAACTCGCCCCGGACATGCAGCGCTCAGAGTTCAGAGTTTGAAGGAGGCAAACTCGTCACCCTCCTCAACCTCCACAGCCAGGTCTCCTGTTGCGCCTGTATCAGCCGCCACCTCCAGGCCGCCAAGCAGCGTTTGCCATTCAGTGCCTGGGTTTTGCTCCAAGACCGCAAGAAGGTTGATGAAGGAAGTAATGGTGGTGCGAGGCGTCCGGAAGTAGGTCTCACCGATGCGCTTGGAGCAGTGCTCCATGAAGCTCGCAATGCCTTGGTCTGGCAACAGGTACTTCGCTGTATCCCCTGCCGCATAGACGTGGCGCAGTTTCTGGAGGAGTACGTAGAAGTCCTCGGGGCTCAGGCTCGAAAGTCGAACCGTGGGGCCGCTGAAGTCGACGAGTTCACTGCTGGCAAACGTGTTCTGGGCCAGACGGCTTTGAAGTGCGGGGTAGCTGTAGAGACCGCGCCGAGTGTCCAGAAGGAACTCGGGTGTTCCTCCGAGGGTGAAACCCAGTCCAACTGCCGTACCTTGCAGCGAGTCATTCAGGATGCGCAGAATCTGTTCGTAGTTGGAGTTACGCGCCTGCGCATTGGCGAGCTTGTAGAGATTGACCAGCTCATCAAGGCTGACCAGCAACCCGCTGAAGCCCGCAAGCCTCACGAACCTGGCCATCAATTTGAGCTGGTCATAGACTGCAGCATCGTCCACATAGGTGCGCACGCCAAGGGCTGCTTTTGCATCGGTCTTGGTCGTGAACTCACCGCGCAGCCAGCGCACAGCGTCAGACTTCAGTTGTTCATTGCCTTCTTCGAAGCCGCGGTAATAGGCAGCAATGACGTCTGCAAAGTCATACCCATTGACCAGCTCCGTCAGGTGCTCCAGTTTGTGGCGAATGACATCTTCAGTCGACCTACCCCCCTCCTTGGCCTCAGCCTTGGCGGTGGCAATGAACTTCTCGACAATGCCTCCCAGAGCCCCGCCTTCGGGCTTGGTACGAGTTGCCAGATTGCGCATCAACTCAGCATAGAGAGATCGGGCTTGCCCACCACTGGCGTGTAGCCGACGGTCAGGGTTCAGATCGGCGCTGGCCACGACCAGCTTCTTCTCCATCGCGATGGAGCGGACCAGATTCAGGAAAAACGTTTTACCCGCGCCATATTCGCCGATGACCAGGCGAAACGACGAACCGCCATCGGCCACGCGGACCATGTCGCTCACCAAGGTCTCAATCTCACGGATGCGCCCTACCTGGATGAGGTGCTGTCCTGCTCGAGGGACGACGCCTGCACGCAGGGATTGAACAACTGCGTCACGCTCTTTGGGGCGAATGGGTGCGTTCATGCTTCCAGCTTCTCCAGAATTTCAGGGTTCACATCGATAGGATCGTCGCCCTCAGTGAACGGTATGTCATGGGTGTCAAACGACACTTCATTGATGTGCTCCAGGGCACCATCCAACATCAGGTCCAAGTCTGAGGAGACATCCAAGAGTTCTTCGCGAGTCCATTGTGGCCGCGACAACAGCATGCGTGCAAAAGCCGAATGTGCCTCGTCCAGACCGAACAAACCCGTAGCCGCTGCGGCCTCGGCGTCCAGAGGGGGTGCCGCCTCGGGAACGGCTGCTACGACGGTCGGCTGCGGAGATTCTTCCTTGAAGATATCGGCCAGCAATGCGGACACGCGCTCGGAATCCTTCTGCAGTGCAGCAATCTTTGCCGTGTCCAGCTGAAAACCCTTGGCCGCAGGCTGCGCAGAGATGCTTGGCTGAGGGCTTGTTCCGGCCGCAACAGCATGCACGTCTGTGAAGACCCTCTTGGTATCAAGTCCCAGCGTTTTGTAGACCTTCTCCAGCATCTTCACTTCCGCCGGCGTCACCGTGCCATCCGCTTGGGCAACGGTTGCCATGAAGGCAGCGATCGTTTCCTTGGACTTCGCGTCAAGCGGATCCAACCTCTTCTTGAGGGAAGCCAGGGAGACGGGCTCCACAGCCAACAGACGCAGATGCGCTAGCAGCCTGGCCGACTCACTGGCAGTCAAATGCGACCATGCTTGGACCTGATCGCTCAGATGCTCCATCTCGTGGTCACTGAACTCCCCATCGGCACTGGCAACGGCAGACGCCAACTGGAGCGTAAGCGTCGCCGCCTGGTAGGCAGCCGTTCGGGCCGAAGCATCACTTGATTCCACGGACGAATACAGCACCACATGGTCTGCGCCTTTTGGTGTCCTTGCTCCACCCAGGACGTCAGGTTCCATGCCAATCTGAACAGTCTCCAGTGTCTTGACCAGCGTCAATGCACGTTCTTTGTTCAAAGCAGTCTTCGCCTGGAACAGATCAAGCAATTCCTGAAGCTTCATAACAACGAAGCCTTCCGAGACCCTGTCCCGCAGAGCCCCTAAGGCATCCCCTGCCGCGTCAGGCCAAACTGTTGGCGGCAGCAACAGCAGACCTTCCAGCGCATTGGGACTGTCTGGGTTGCGGCCGAGATATCGGCTGTAGGGATCCAACTGGTCAGTGACAGCGTCTACGATCTTTTTCAGCTGCTTTTGTGGAGCGGTCAGAACTGTCACATCCGGCGTGTCACCGAAGGTCAGCTTGATCTCGTTGACGCCCCTGAAACCAGCAGATGCTGGTTGGTACACCAGCTTCAATTTGGTCTTATTGCGGGGAAGAACGATGCCCGGCTTGAAGGTTTCCGCGTAGCGCTGCTGGAAAAGCTTGTCGAACTGCTCTGCGCACCTGGTCGCTGAAGTTCGCAAATAGCTGGCCGGGTCCAGGCGTGCCCAAGCCAACGCGAGATGGGCTGGCACTGGGACTCCATCCACTGCGGCGAGGCCAAGTGCAAGGCGAATGTAGAGCGGCACCTCGAAGGTCGTCGGGAAAGACGGAACGGGTTCGTTGTAGAGCGTCTTGGAGTAATGGGATACCTCCAGCCAACTCAAAAGCTCGCTGGCATAGCGCTTGAAAGAAAAGGATTTTTCGCCGTAGATCTCAAGGAGTCTGCGGATCTCCTGCGCAATCAGGGGCCAATCTTTCTGCGCCTGCGCGTCCTTCAATCCCTCTGCAATGGCCCTGCGCTCCAGGCCGTAGAAGAAGAGAAAGACGTATCCGATATCGGCTTCGGGGTCGCGCCGCCCTTCTGCCAGCCAGCTCAGGTAGGCCCTGCGAGCACGCGGCGTGATTTCAGAGTATGACGGCCAATAGCCAAACTCACGTTCGCTGATGTTGGCGTGCGCAGCGATGGACAGCGCGGGATTGATAAGACACGGGTCAGTTGAGCCCGAGAGGGCTTTCAGGTCTCTGCCCACATAGATCATCCCCCCGCTGATGTGGCTATCTCCAATGACGACGTCTTCTCCCGGAGGTATCCAGCGCCCAGGCCCTGTGTAGGCCTGAGGTTGAGTTGGCGCAGGAGGTATCGCGTAGTGTGCTGGCTTTGAAGGCTCCTTTGCGACGACAGAAACCGGAGCATCGTCATCCACGAATCGCCGGGGGACAGTAGGAGGTGCTGGGTGCGGTGGCACGGCAGCTGTCGACATGGGTGCCTTCTGGGCCAATGACACAGGGTGGTCATCTGGGACGAACCTAGAGGTTGCAACAACTGAGGCGGGCGGTGAGCTGGACTCTGACACTTGAAGCGTCTCAGCTCGCGACGCTGCTCGGGCCGAGGCTTCCAATGTCTTCGTTGCGGTGGCCGTCTTGGCTCGAGAAGGCGTGTCAGCAATCGGCTGTTTCGACGCGTTGAAAAAAAACACTCGATAGGCCCAAATACCGCCGACGATGAAAACGATGTAGCCCCATGTGCTTCGGGGGAAAACGATACAAAGAACCAATGCGGCTATGGCCGCTATAACACCGCTACTTGCCTTTGTCTTTTCCGCCATCCCGTTCCCTCGCAATTGAAAGGCGCATCTGCGCCGACCCAAAAGAGTGCATCACGGTAACAGATTGTCATCTGCAGAGCGAAAGATTTCGGGCATACGCAAGCTGTCCAACTACTAAGTGCACAGAGCAGACTGAATCGCCCCTGCATTCCTAGACACTTTTGAGCCGTTGGGGGCAAAGGGCAATCTGACGTTTGTCCCCGAGTTTCTGCTCAAGGCTTTCAAGCAACCCTAGGGAAACCGCAGCCAGGTTTCATCCCCCTCAAAAGGCCTCACTCCTGCAACTGGGCCAACGCCTCCCGCTTCCCCATCTTCAATACCACCTGGATGCGCTCAAGCTGTGCCGCCCGCGGCATCGCCTTCCCGCCCTCCCATCGAGCCACGGAGAGCGTCGAGGCTTCCAGCAGCGCCGCCATGGCCTGCGGCGAAAGACCCAGCTTTTCTCGCTTGGCCGCCAGCGCCTGGGCCTTGAATAGGAAACGTCGCCCGTGACGTGCCGGAGCTTCAGCATCCTGGGCCAGCGCATCGCCCGGAGCGGCCTGACGGGCAGCAGCCTTGTGCAACCCCTTCACCTGCGACACCAGGTCCTTCACATCCCGCTTGAGCGCAGTGATCTCGGAGCGCTGCGCCGTGACGGTCTTACGCAGGCTGCCCAGTTCACCCTTGATCTCCTTGCGCGCCATGCGCAGGACTTCGGCCCGGAATGCGTCGGAGAAAGCGGTCATCGTTTCACCCAATCTGTAGAAGGTTTGGAGCTTCGCGGCTCCAACAAAAAGCCGCCCGGGGCTATTGCACACGGGCGGCTTGCGGATCGGCCTGGCTGCTTACTTGCCAGCCTTCTCGGCCTTGCGCTTGGCGGCTTTGGGGTCCACCACGGCCTTGAACTTCGCACCGGCCACAAATTTGGGTACGGTGGATGCTGGGATCTTGATGGCAGCGCCCGTGGAGGGGTTCTTGCCAGTGCGCGCAGCGCGCTTGGCAGCCTTGAACGTGCCGAAGCCGACCAGTTGCACGGCATCGCCCTTCTTCACGGCGGTCTGGATGGTCTCGATCAGCGTGTCAAGCACGGCGTTGGCGGCCGTCTTGGAGAGGTCGTTCTTTGCGGCGAGGGTTGCCACGAGGTCGGCGCGGTTCATGGTGTGGATGCTTGTGAGAAGTGGTGAATCCCGGTTTATAGCCGATGCGCTCCGTGGCCCCGGCCCCTTGGACCACAATGGCGCTGCCTGGCAGTCCCTTGATTTCCCATGTCCCGGCAGTACCTGAACGTTCCCTTCGCGCAGAAAGACGCCGCCAAGTCGCTGGGCGCCTGGGCGCGCGCTTCGATGACGCGGTCAACCGCTGGTATGTCGATGAGGGGCGGGATCTGGCGGTGTTCGCCCAGTGGCTGCCGACACCCATAGAGGCGCCCTCCCCGCCCTCACCTTCATCCACGGATCTGGCCCTGCCCTTGTCTGAAGGGGCACTCGCCCTCCCCCGCGCCAAGGGCATTCCGCTCTCGCGCCTGCTCAACGGCGTAGCCAGTACCGTGGCCCAAGCGTTTTCCAAAGGGGTGTGGACGTTGGTGGAGGTGGTCGAGGCGCGGGTGCGCGGCCATGTCTATCTAAAGCTGTCCGAGCGCGATGGCAGCGGCCACCCGCAGTACGCTTAGCCTTCCATTGATGGTTGCGCCAATCGTTCGTGCGGCTCATAGCACTGGTGGCACTGCACCGGCCGACAGCGTGGGTCCAGTCCCATATGGATTGGCCTCTTGGCGGGACGTACCCTAAGCTGGAGAACCATGAAACCAAACATCGCGATCAGCGGCCAGATGTCCCCGCGAGTGTTCATACTCATCTTGAGAGGGATCAACCTAAATTGACCGTTACAGGTGGACACGTAGTAGACAATAAGTAATCCAGACTCCTAGAGCCTTCGTACATGCCGTATCCTGCTCCGCCGGATCCTTTTCTCACCATTGCTGCGAGTGATCTAACACTGGACCCGACTCTTTCTGCCCTTTGCGCCGGGTATGCGGGCACAAAGTGGCGTGGAGAGGCTCTTGCGGAACACGCTATGGAGTGGCTGCCGGAGTTTTGCCTCGCCGCTGATGAACTCGACCAGCTTAAGCCTGGAAACGCTCTTCGTCTGATCCGGAAAGCTGCTGGACTTGTCTACCAGACCGACAAGTACAAGCATCGCGGCGAGTTCGGTGAGCTTTTTCTACACATCGCGTTGCGCCAAATCTACCAATCGGTGCCGGCGATTAGCAAGATGTACTGGAAAGATTCCGTGAACGGAACAGTGAAAGGCTACGACGCCGTCCACGTGGTCGAGGTTGGGGGGAAGCTCGAGCTCTGGATTGGTGAGGTGAAGTTCTACGACAACGCTACGAGCGCGGTTAGAGATGTTGCCAAGGAGATTTTGGACCACACGCGCATCAACTATATGGAGAACGAGGTCGCGCTGATCGCAAACAAGCTCGACAAGTCGTCGCCTCATTACGCGAAGCTTTCGAAACTGCTGCATAAGAACACCTCGATTGACGAGGTGTTTGACGCCGCGTGCGTCCCGGTGCTAATCACCTACGACAGCGCGGCCCTAAAGAGCCATACCAAGACAACGGCGCAGTATGTTCAAGCGCTGAAGGCGGAGGCAAGTTCGATTCAAGCGAAGCTGAGTGCAAAGCTCAAGCCGATGAATTTGCCGGTCCGCGTCCATTTGTTCGTCATTCCATTGAACTCCAAGGCGAGCTTGGTCAAGCAGCTTGACGGCGAGTTGAAAAGGCTCCAGTGATGCTCAGCGAGAACGAGGTCACCCGGATCCTTCGTGCTGGCGAAGCGAAGCCAGACAACGCATTCGAGATCCTTCAGTCACTGTGCTGGCAGGCGAGCCGCGTCCAGGAATCTGCACAGCCGCACGTGCAGGAGCTTGTTCTCCGTGCGCTTGACCAGCGCGAAGCCTTTCGGAACTGCGGTGACATGCTCAATGGCCTGGTGCGGCACCTGGGTCTTTACCCGTACCTGGACGCCAAAGAGCTGGGGCTCAAGGACGCAATCGCGCGCGAGCTTCATCGACCCTCAGTCATGGCGGGCGAGCTCCAAGACGGGCAGGAAGAGAATCTGGAGAGCGAGAAGGGATTGGTGTTCCACCGGGTTCAAGCAGAGGTGTTTCGCCTGCTGCTGAACGGTGAGAGCGTCATCCTGAGCGCGCCCACCAGCTTCGGCAAGAGCACCCTCATCGACGCGCTCATCGACACCGGCAAGTTCTCCAACATCGTCATCGTAGTGCCGACGATCGCTCTCATCGACGAGACACGCCGGCGTTTGGTCGCATACAAGCAGACGCACAAAGTCATCACCCATGCAAGCCAAGCGCTAGCCCGGCAGAACGTCTTCGTGCTGACGCAGGAGCGCGCAGTCGACTTTCCCGACCTGCCGGACATCGACCTATTCGTCCTAGATGAGTTTTACAAGCTGGACCCTCGAGGGGACGCGCAGCGGGCGATGACGCTCAACCACGCGTTTTATAAGCTGACTAAGAAGGCCAAGCAGTTCTACCTGCTCGGTCCGAACATCGACGGCGTGCCACCGGGTTTCCCCCAGCGCTTCCGAAGCCAATTCATCCGCACCGACTTCGCCACCGTCGTGACAGAGCTGATCCCTGTCACCTCACAGCCCGGGCAGGAGATGGAGCGGCTGCTGTCGCTGTGTAGGGAGTTGAAGGGCCCCACGCTGGTCTATTGCTCGTCACCGGGACGTGTGCGCAAGGTCACCGAGCTGCTGGCGAAAGAGCGCCCCAACTGGAAGATTGGGATGGCGGACGCAGCCAAGTGGACTGCTCAGCACTACCACCCTGACTGGACCCTCGTCAAAGGCTTCAAGAGCGGCGTCGGTATGCATCACGGGCGTATGCCGCGAGCGCTGGCACAGCTCAGCGTCAAAGGGTTCAACGAAGGCGAGCTGGACTTCCTTGTCTGCACCTCCACGCTGATCGAAGGCGTCAACACGAAGGCCAAGAACGTCGTCATCTTTGACCACAAGATTGGCGCCCCCGCCCGAACCCTGGACTACTTCACGTTCAACAACATCCGCGGCCGGTCGGGCCGGATGTTCAAGCACTTCATTGGCAAGGTTTTCGTCTTCGAAGACCCGCCGCAGCCCAACCTGCCTTTCGTCGAAATACCTGTCTTCTCTCAGGAGGAGAATCTGGCGACGGACGGCCTGTTGATCCAGATTGAGGAGCCGGACCTAGCAGAGGCTGCAAGCAAGCGCCTGGAGCCGCTGAGGCAGCAGCAGATTCTGAGCTGGGACGTTCTGCGTCAGAACTCGGGCATCGAGCCGGCGGATCAGCTCTCGCTCGCAAGGCACATCCTGGATACACCCCGGACGCTGAATGAACTGGGATGGTCGGGGTTCCCGGACTGGGAGCAGCTGGTGCTGCTGTGCGAGGTCATCTGGAAGCATCTTGTCCACGAAAGCGGCCGCGTGAATGGCGTCAGCTCAGGACGGCAGCTGGCATTCCGGCTGTGGCAGCTCCGGAACACCCCGTTGAAGGAGCTGATAGCCAATGAGATGAACGGCAAGAAGCAAAAGGAGCCCGACGACGCGGTCGAGGATGTGCTGGAGTTCATCCGTCAGTGGCCAACCTACCGCTTCCCCAAACTGGCCATGGCGGTCAGCCGGATTCACCACGAAGTAGCTCAGCGCAAGGGCCGGACCAAGCTCGCCAACTACGCCGCCTACGTCGGTCAGCTGGAGAGCCTGTTCTCAGACCCAGCCTTGAGCGCCCTCGATGAGTACGGCTTGCCCTTCCCGCTAGCGAAGAAGCTTGAGTCAAGGCTGGCGGCCGGTGGTTCCCTGGATGCATCACTGCGCAAGCTGGCTGCACTGCGCCTGGAGACCGTGCCCCAGCTGAGTCAATTCGAGCGGCAGCTCGTGGAAGACGTCAAGAAATCTATTTAGAGCGAAGGTCGCGCCCTGCGCCAGGCTGCATCAGCGCGGCATATCGCAAGGACAAAGAGCTGCTCGCAGGTCAGCGATACGAGGAGGTATCACCCATGTCAACTACGTTCGGGTTGCCCAAGCGGATAACCAAAACCACCCTGTCGCAGTACCTGCGCACCAAGTGCGACAGGCAGCTCTTCCTGTCCCTGCACATTCCCAAGGTACTCGAGGATGCGGGGCTTCCCGAGCCGATGCCAGCTCGTCCAAGCGTGGGCGTGCTGCAGACCGAGGGTCGGAACTTCGAGGAGCTGCGAAACGACAAGCTGATCGCAGCTTTCGGCTCCGCAGTATTGTTCTCGAAGGGCAAGAACGGCCAACCGAAACAGGAGCCTTTGGGCGACCTGCTTTCCTCGGCGTCCGCCAATCCGACTTTCCTGCTGCAGGGGAAGATTGAGCCCAAGCACTTCCAGACAAGAGTACTCACGAACCTAGGAGTTCCTGCGCATCAGCAGGGCTTGATTCCGCCGATGGACGGCCTGATTCCGGACATCGTCATCGTTCGACAGCCCCGGCCTGGAGAAGAGGCAGTCACGCCCAAAGGTGGGCGCCGCCCCCTTGGTGCTGACGACAACAACCGCCGAGCGCTCGTCGTCATCGACGTCAAGCACACCTCTGAAGCGAACCCCAGCTACTCGGCGGAGGTCGCGCTCTACGCCGTGATGATCGCGAACTGGCTGGAGGAGACGGGCAACGACAAGCACTTCTTCGTCGCAACCGGGTGCGCGCTTTGGACACGGTTCAAAGAAGGCGAGTCAGTCTTCGACGTGGAGTGCTCCAAGACTCCTGTCCCGCCAGCGGCCAAGCTTCTCGAGGCGCTGACGGCCGACTGCGAAGACGCGAACTTGAGGTTCTACCTTCCCACGGTCTTGCGCTTCTTCCGCGAAGATCTGCCGCGGGTCGTGTCCACCGGTGACGCCAAGGCAGATGGCTGGAGGAACCTGGAGTGGCATGTCGACTCCCGCTGTTCATCATGCGACTTCCTTGGATATGCCCGCTGGGTGCCATCCGACTTCAAGCTCAAGCTCGCAGCGAAGCCAGACCACTACTGCCATCCGGGCGCTGAGCTCACGCAGCACTTGAGTCGCATTGCAGGCATGACCCGCGGTGGCCGCAAGATGCTCTACACCGCGTCCATCAGTACGACACAGGCAATTGCGGCGACCACTGGTCTGGAGCCCGTGTACGCCATGCACACGTTCTTGAAACGGGAAGGCGCGAAGCTTCCAGCCCGAGCGAACGCTCTGGCTAACAACACCCTGGATGTCGATACTGCCGCGCTGCTCGCGACGCTAGCGCCCTTCCCGAACCTGACGCTATCGGTGGCGGTCAACTTCGACCCAAGCTCCGGCCTGCTGACGGGACTCGGCCTTGGTGGCGGAGCGACCGCCTTCGCTCCTGGCAAGTCGCCGCTATTCTGGAAGCACCAGGGCTTCGTGGTCGACCAGAAGTCTCTCGCCGCCGAGTGGACCGAACTGAAGTCCTTCCTGTCGACCCTGTCGGACTACATCGACCAAGCCAACACCTACGTCCTCGGGCTCGGCAAGACATCGCTGAAGGGTCAGATCGCGTTCTGGGAAGCCCGTCAGTACCAAGAGCTGTGTAACGCCGTCGGTCGGCATCTACCCAAGGTACTGGCCTTGACCGATCAGAAGCAGCGCGCCCTTGCTTGGATGTTCCCGCCGGAAGATCTCATGGAGAAGGAGGCAGGAGCGGTTCCGCCCTGCATCGTCTTCATTGACGAGATCGTGCGTCGGGTCATCTTTGCGCCTGTGCCGCATGTGATCACCCTCTTTGACACCGCAGAGCATTATCGCGCGTCGACCTTCAACCCTGTCGAGAAGGACGCGTTCTATCGGGAGTTCCTGACCAACGGCATTCCCAGGGAGCGCATCTACGAGATCTGGAGCAACGAGCCGGAGATTCATCGCGGCAAGCAGATGAAGACGCGGAACACGGTCATTGCCGAGTACGTCAGCGCACTGGCCAGGCAGTCTGCCTCCATCGCCACCATTGCTGACAAGCTGCGAGCCGACTTCAAAGGAAATATCAAAGCTGGCAACCCTAAGATTGACCTGTCCAACCCCAAGGGTGCAACGAGCGTGGCCTTCGACGCAAAGATGTGGATTTGGTGGGACAAGCTCAGCCTGGCCACTCAACGCGCCGAAGCTCATCAACGACTGGCCTTGGACGCGCAGGCCTTGGAGGCGAACTACGAGGCTCTTCGACTGCGCAACGGCGTCAGGGTCCCAAATACGGACATCTGGGAGTTTGACGTTCGGCCCACCTCTACCGAAACCAAGCTGGAAGACGGCACGGGCTATCTGGCCATCGGCCTGGAATCCGGACCAGGCTTCCCTCTGACGTCAGCGAAGGACCACTTCCAGGGGGTCTATCCCTACTACGGCGGGGAGCAAGGGGACATGTCGATGCCGCTATACAGCATCATCCAGGCAACGCTCATATCCTTGGATCGGGTTGCCAAGCGGGCGCGAGTTCTTTTCCAAGCGCCTAGGGCTGGGGCGATGCTTCCGTACCTTCAGAAGCACAAGGTGCTTGACCTGTCGTCAGAGATCTTCCTGACGACCGGCAAGTCCAGCTTCGATTGGTCGGAGTACAGCACCAAGATCTTCAAGGAGCTTGGCAGGCCCGCAATCGCGAAGCCAGACCCAATCGCAGCAAAGGCGATGGGGGCGACTTCAACAGGCCCGTCCGGCAATGACGGGGCAAAGCCGCTTGCCAGGATCTTGTGGGACGCGCCAACCATGCAGGCCGAGGCAGTGCTGCCTGCGGCACAAGCCGGGGGACTGGCCAAGGCTGCTGCACTGACACACGGTCTGAACCCCAGCCAGGAAGCGGCTATTGCCCATGCACTTGAGCGCGCGCTCACTGTCGTGTGGGGACCGCCTGGCACCGGCAAGACTAAGACGCTTGCGGCGTATGTCCATGCACTCGCTTCGCATGCTGCGTCGAACGGCAAGGGCATCAAGATTCTGCTGAGCGCATTCACGTTCAAGGCCGTCGAAGAGCTCGTGGGGCGAGTCATCAAACTCCTCGACGCGGACGCTTCGTTCAACAGTTCGGTGTTTGTCGGCTACTCGAAGGGACGTCAGCACTTGTCGCTCTCCCCGACCGGCGCACATCTGAGAGCCAGGACGCTGGATATTCACAAAGACGATCAGGTCTATAACGACGAGTGCCTACCAAGCCTTGCGACACCAGGCGCAATCACCATCATCGCAACAGGTGCGATGCAGGCCTACAAGTTCGGCCAGACGCTGTACGACAAGAAGATGGTGGCGCCCGTTTTCGACGTCGTGGTCATTGACGAAAGCTCGCAGGTGGAGGTCACCCGAGCCATCGCACCGCTTGGCGCGCTGAAGGGTGGCGGCCGAGCCGTCATCGCCGGAGACCATTTGCAAATGCCGCCGATCGCGTCCCTCGAGCCTCCGGTGGGAGCCGAATACCTGGTGGGTAGCATCCAGGCGTACCTTCTCGGGCGCGACTTCGGTACGAAGGTCACCACCTGCAACCTGACCGAGAACTACCGCTCCCACGAGGACATCGTCGCGTACGCACGCGGCATCGGTTACCCGCCACAGCTGTCGGCACACTTTAAGCAGACCGCAGTCCATCCTCTTTCAGTGGTCCCCGGTCCATCGTTCGGGTTCCCCGCGACGCTGCCTTACTGGCCGGAGCTGCAGAAGATGGTGGGTACGGCACCGGCGGTAATGACACTGCTCCACGACGACGACCTTTCATCGCAAGGCAACGAGGTTGAAGCATTGCTTGTTGCCTCGCTGGTCTGGAGCCTGCGTGAGACGCTCAGTGCTGAGCTGGACGGGCAGAAGCCGAGCGTGACTCATGCCGCGCCAATGGCCGATCAGTTCTGGGCAAATTCGGTCGGCATCGTGACGCCGCATCGTGCCCAGCGTGCCTTGGTCATCAGGGAGCTGACGAAGCTGTGGCCTGGCGAGGCGGCGCTGATTGACGAAGCCGTCGATACCGTCGAGAAGTTCCAGGGTGGGGAGCGCCACGTCATCATCGTGTCGTTCGGAGTCGCAGATGCCGACGTCATCGCCGGCGAAGAAGCGTTCCTGATGCAGCTGCAACGAACGAACGTCGCGATCTCCCGAGCGATGGCCAAGTGCATCGTCATCATGCCGACCACCCTGGCTGGCCACGTGCCGCAGGACAAGAAGGCGCTTCTGACGGCTCACGCCATCAAGGACTACGTGGACGACTTCTGCAACCAGGAGCAGCTCATCAACATCCAACTGCCGAACGGCACTACGCGCGGGGGGAAGCTTCGCTTTAAAGCTTGAGCGCAGGGCCGACCATGAACGACGTCACCGCTACCAGCACTGGCACTAGCATGAGCCACCTCGTCACGGCGCTCAACACCATCAGCAGCCGATACCTTGCCGATA
Source organism: Acidovorax sp. NPDC077693 (assembly GCF_044542805.1). Lineage (NCBI taxonomy): Bacteria > Pseudomonadati > Pseudomonadota > Betaproteobacteria > Burkholderiales > Comamonadaceae > Acidovorax > Acidovorax sp. NPDC077693. The sequence goes on from NZ_JBITVD010000011.1 coordinate 191,831, forward strand.
CAAGGCAGGTTGACGAGACGGGTCTCAGCCAACAGAGATGGCGCCGCCGAGGCGAGGACACTCCATCCAGTGTCCTAGCCCTGGAAAGTATCTTCCAAGACTGGTTACGCGATTCCATTTCTTCGCGAGCCGCTGCTTACGTGGTCAAGTCCTCCGCTGGACAGCTAGGCCGACGCTATACGCTTATCCCGTATGCAATGATCTTGCGCCGGGACGTTACCCAGTCACCGACACATGGTGTCTACATCGCACTGTTGTTCGACGAGCACTGCCGGCACCTCTGGATCACGTTGAACCAGGGTATTTCTCAGTTTCGGGATCGCTTCGGGCCAAGCCGGTCGTTCGAAGCGCTACGCCAGGGGGCCAGCCTGCTTGCGGAGCTTATGTCGGCGCCCGACGGCTTTGATCGAGGCCCGGTAGACCTTGCTGCCAGATACCCCTATGGCCAGGCCTATGAAGTGGGCGCGGTGTATGGCCGTTGCTTCGAGCTCGAGCGATTCGATGAATCGCGGGCCAGAACCTTCGCAGAAGCGTTGGGCAACCTGCTTGGCCTCTACGAGACCATGCCCCTGGAACTCGCCCAAGATCCGTCGTTTGCCGGCGCCGTAGGCGCTGCAGCCGACGACGAGCGGGTGTTTCAGGAGATGGCGAATCAAAAGTCGTCCACGGTGCCGTCAATCGAAATTCAAGATGTGATCAAGCCACCACCCAAGCGCTTGATGCTTGACTCTCGCTTTGTGTATCAGCGCAATCCGTCAGTCGCCGCGACTGCGCTGCACTTGGCTGGACACTGCTGCGAGGCTGACTGCGGGACCAGTCCGTTTGTCGCCAGCGCCACAGGACTTCCGTACATCGAAGCGCACCACCTCATTCCGTTGAGCCAGCAAGGAAGCTTTCCGGATGCGAGCCTCGATGTGCCTGCGAACGTCGTGGCGCTCTGCGCTGGCTGTCACGCAAAAATCCACCTTGCTGTCAAAACTGCCAGAGAGCCGTTGCTGGACGCCTTGCACGCCAAACGCTCAGAACGTCTGCGACGCAGTGGGATCGAGTGCAGTCTTCTCCAACTCAAACGGATGTACCGCCGTCATTGACGGCCTTGTCTCCTCGGAGCCCAGATCAAATCGTCTTCCACAAGAAACACGACTGGATTGGCCATCTTTGGGCATGCGAAGTCCAAGCCGACCCCAATACCATCCGGAGCCGGGGTTCCTACCGCAATTGTTTCGTGGTCTGCCCCGTGCAACCGAAGACTTTGAATTCGCCCCACCTAGCGGCCCCTGATGGCCTATCCACGAAGATCGGCTGTCCAACAACAAGGTCAAATCCGGGTGGGAGGGTGTGCAGAATTTTGTGTAAACGGACAATCCACCGCCGGCGCGAGCCGGCTTGTCCGTAAGCACAATGACATCCAAGAAGCACGAAGTACCCGAACAACTGTTGGCCAGCCTGCTGGCCGACTACAAGAAGCCTGAATACCTGATTGGCGAGAACGGCCTGCTCAAACAGTTGACCAAGCTGCTGGTGGAGAAGGCGTTGGACGCTGAGCTGACAGAGCACCTCGGCCACGAACGCCACCAGACGGTGGCCAACCCTGGCGGCAATACCCGCAACGGTAAGAGCAGGAAGACGCTCAAGGGCGAGTTTGGCGAACTGCCCATCGAGGTACCCCGCGACCGCCACGGCAGCTTTGAGCCGCAGCTGATCCCCAAACACCAGACCCGCTGGGGCGGCTTCGACGACAAGATCATCTCGCTGTACGCGCGCGGCATGACGGTTCGTGAGATTCAGGCCCACCTGCAGGAGATGTACGGCACCGAGGTCTCGCCCAGTCTGATCTCCTCGGTGACCGACGCCGTCAGCGACGAGGTCAAGGCCTAGCAGGCCCGGCCGCTGGACCCCATCTATCCCATCGTCTACCTGGACTGCATCCACGTGAAGGTACGCGAGGGCGCTGTGCGGGTCAAGGCGGTGTACCTGGCCATCGACATCACCATGAACGGCGAGAAGGAGGTGCTGGGCCTGTGGCTGGCACAGACCGAGGGTGCCAAGTTCTGGCTGCAGGTCGTGACCGAGTTGCGCAACCGGGGCCGTGCAGGACATCTTCATCGCCTGCGTCGATGGGCTCAAGGGCTTCCCCGACGCCATCGAGGCGGTGTTCCCCAAGGCGGTGGTTCAGCTATGCATCCTGCACATGGTGCGCCACAGCTTGAACTACGTCTCGTGGAAGCGCCGCCCCGAGGTGGCCGCCGATCTGCAGCACATCTACCAGGCTGCGACCGCCGAGCAGGCCGAGCTTCGCCTGGGTGAATTCGAAGTCAAATGGGACGCGGATACCTGCCAATAGGTCAATCCTGGCGCAGGAACTGGAGCCGGCTGATTCCGTTCTTCGACTACCCGCCGGAAATCCGCAAGGTCATCTACACCACCAACGCCATCGAGTCGGTGAACATGAGCTTGCGCAAGCTGATCAAGAACCGGGGCTCGTTCCCCAGCGACGAGGCGCTGACCAAGCTGTTCTATCTGGCCCTGCGCAACATCAGCCAGAAGTGGACCATGCCCATCCGGGATTGGAAGGCAGCGCTGACCCGCTTTACCATTCAGTTTGGAGATCGCATCTCCGTCAACTGAAGTCCGAGCCGATTACACAAAAATTCGGACACGCCCCGCTACCTTCACTTCCGAAGCTTCTCGACGAATAGGAGCAATGACGCCGTAGCCGTGCATGCCCCGTGCGGCTCAATCAATGTCTGACGACGTGGAAATCGTACTCGTCGCAGGCACCCGACCCCGCACGCATCTGCTGAGCTTGTCGCTTGCCGGAGTGCGCAGAGGAAGCGTTTCGGGCTGACTTGACCTTGAAGGCAACGCCTGAGGACTCAAACGACTTGTGCATCAACACTTTTGCATCGACCTTCGCCGAAGGAATCACACCAAAGCGGATGTACATATGCAGCTCATCAGCGTCCGTGTCCGCCATGTTGGCCCATACCTTGCCTAAGGAACTGGCAAAAACGTCCTGTCCCGTGTGTTCCAGCTGCACGCCAGCGCTGTAGTCCACGGTCGCAGGTCCACCCAAGAACCAGTTACGCAGCCACTGGTCTTGCACATAGGTGCGCATTCCATAGTAGGGGGGAGATGTCACCACCACTGAATGGTTTCGACCCGATGGAAGGCTCGCTGCAACCGTCGAGTCGCCGCGCACGACATTAGTGTGTGCGGCCTTGGGCAACGCTTTGGATGCGGCGATGAGCTTTAGCTTGCGCTCAAGGACCCCGACAACGTCAACCTCAGGGGCGACCATATTCCGTTTGGCCCAGAAGTCCACCGCATAGTCGGGCTTGGGCGCAAAGGTGCGCGGCATCTGATTCGAGAAATACGAGGATGCGCCGCTAACCAATAGCGGACCGTGCAGGCACCCCAAGACGGCGGCCTTCAGCATTACCGTCTCATCGGTGTCCTCGATCTCGAGAAGCCCCTCTCGTAACGCGCAGATTTGCTGCAGCGTCTTGCGGTGATACGCCGCCTTGAAGAACTTGCTTTGCGGAACATGCTCGGGCTTGATCGCAAGAATCAGTAACTGGGCCAGACACAGCGCGTCCTCGGCCGTGGAGTTGGAAAGCTTTGCCTTCGCGATTGCCACAGCGACCGGCGACGTATCGATGCCCCAGCTTTCAAGTCCAAGAGTGCGTGCGGCGAATAGCGTCGTACCCCGACCACAAAATGGATCCACAACTACCGGCTTTGCCGCCCGATGCTTCCGAAGAACCTTCAGCGGGTATTCCAAAGGGAACATCGTGAAGTACGGGCAGATGGCGTTTAGCGCAAAGGAGGGGTTGTAGGCAAGAGGGCGCATTGGGGAAAATTCGCAGTGCTTCAAGTGTAGTCGCCGATGGCTATCTGCGACAGGAGATCCCCTTGCCGCTCATTTAACCGTCACAGTCCCTTGGATTCGCAGGCCAGTACCGCGTCGCCGAAAAGCGGATGCTGGTGGATTCCGCTCTCAGCCTTGAGCGAGCACCCGGAACCCTCAAAAGCGAGAACCCCGGGCCCAAGTCGAAGCGCAGACCTTGGCTGCCATGCGGCAAGGGCGCCTCACAAACGGCCAAGGCAATTCCCCGGCGCCCTGTACAGCTCCAGGCAAAACTCAACATAAGTACTGAATGAGTTGCGGGGCGATTCACCCGCTGAGCGGGTCGCATGCCTGCGCCTCTAAAGCGGAAGCCTGGGGTTAATAGTCCATCTCAAGGGGTACAGAACGCACGCATGGAGCATTGCTCTACACATCCAGTTCGCGCCGCTCCTCCCCCTGTTCATCGGGCTGCTGCTTCGCGGAAGTCACCTCGCTGGACGGACCCACTCTGCGAAAACCCCGGTCCCGCGCCATGAACGCCTCCAGCATGTGCGGAACGAGTGCCATTGCATCCACCGCCTCCCCATAGGTCTGCGCATGCAGTACTGCGTACCGGTCCAGATCCGCCTTGAGACTTGTTGTGCAGGTGAATGTCAGCTTGATGCTCTCCATCCTGGGCAGCGGCCCCAGCCGCAATTTCCTCGGAGTGCTCATCGCGCCCCTCCTCTGCCGCCATTGACGAACAACGGCTGATAAGGCCGCAGCACCAGATCCCGGTTCACGATCACCCGCACCGCAAGCCCTGGCCGCGCGGTCAGCGTGGGCTGCAGGTTCAGATTGCGTCGCGTCATCTCCTGCCCCACCTGATTCACGCTGTCCTGCAGCCCATCGCGCCCCGCGATCACGACGCGGTTGCCGTTCTGCCGGTTCTCGGGAGCGGCCAGCTCAGCGCCTACCCCCAGCAAGGTCGTCAGCGCCGCCCCCGCCACAACCCGCCCCCAGTGCCAGTCCACCCCATCCTCCAGTCCAGCGCGCCCTGCCGGATCGATGCCCACGAGGTTGTCGAGCGTGAGCGATGAAGTGTCCGGCAGGACAATGCGGTTCCACACCATCTGCACCCGGCTCTGCCCATAGCTCACCTGGCTGTTGTAGCGACCCAGGATGCGCGAGCCCTGCGGGATCAGCAGGTGCCTCCCAGTGGCCGTGTCGTAGACCGGCTCGGTCACCGTGGCAATCACGTCGCCCGGCAGGTCCGACTGGATCCCCGTCACCAGGGCCGCCGGAATCACCGTCCCGGCCATCACCTGGTAGGGTGAGGCAGGCATCTGCAGGTTTCCTGAATTCCGGGTTTCCGTGGAACCGCCTTTCAGGAAGGCTTCCTTCTGCTCCTGCCGGTTCTGAACAGCCGCGGGATCCGCAGGCTGCGCCGCCGTCGAGGCAGGCCCCGCCGCCAATGGATCGAACCCCGCCAGCCCGGATGCCGCAGGCGCCACCATCGCCACGGACTGCATGGCACCCTGCCCCGCCTGCGCTCCCCCCGTGCGGAAAAACACCGGCGAGCCCGCTGCCGCCTCGGCCTCCTTGCGCAGCGCATCCGCCGGATCATGACCTGGTGGCGCATAGCCCGGCTCCATCGGCCCCTGCGCCTTCACGATGGCCGATCCCAGGTCCCCCGGCAACGGAGGCCCGAGCCTGGGCACCTCTGACGGCCGCAGTCCGCCGTAGTCGGCCGGCAACCGGTCCAGCCCTTCGGACTTCGACACCCGATCGACGTTGTAAAGCTCCGAGGGATTCGCGCCACGCCGGTGGCTGCCCTGCAGCGACCATATGGTGGCGCCCAGTACGGCCGCAGCCAGGGAACCCACGAAAACCGCCAGCATGCGCCGGTTCAGCCGCGTCACGGGTCGCGGCGCGGCACGAAGCGCCACCGATTCGGGAGCAACCTTGGCGGGTTGCGGCGGAGCGGCGGCGTTGGAAGGGTCGCGGCTGTCCATGGTCAAAGCCGTCCACCAACACCGTCCGTGCGCTCGATGCGCACCACGTCGCCATCCCGGCCCCCGCCTCCACCCAGGCGCAGCTCGGCCGCGCCGAACAACCGGTCCACGATGTAGTACGGCGGCCGGAAGCGGTAGTTCACCAGCTGCCCGTCCCCTTGCGCTCCGATCACGAACAGCGGCGGCAGCTCGCCCTGGGCGATGCCCGCCGGGAACTGGATGTAGACCTTCTCTCCATCATCGAAGGCACGCAGCGGCTTCCAGGCCGGATTGCCACCACCGATGGCGTAGCGAAAACGCAGCTTCTCCAGCGACAGACCGCTCTCGATGGGCGCAGCCGCCTGGGCCGCCTGCGCCTGGCGCTGCAGGGCCAGCATCTTGTCCTTCGGGTACTCCCAGGACACCGAGGCCATCCAGGCCTTCTCGGTGGAGGTCAGCTCGACCAAGTAGGTGCGCCGGCTCGTGGTGATAACCAGGTTGGTCTTGAGCCCGGATCGGATCGGCTTGACCAGCACCTTCACGCGCAGCGTCTCGCCAGTCCCGCTGGCCGTGTCGCCCACGATCCAGCGCACGGTGTCGCCGGCCGCGACCGTCACCAGTTCCTCACCGGGCTGCAGCGCGATGGCCGTCACCCTGCCCGGCGCCGCATAGACCTGGTACAGCGCCCCGTCGGTGTAGGGCCAGACCTGGATGGCATTCACGTAGCCCTCGCGCGTGGGTGCCACGCGGGCCTCGGCGTTGGCGCGCGCTACGCGGGCCTTTTCATCGGCGGGCTCGGGGGTGGATTGGGCCTCGCCGCCCTTGGGCAGGGGCTTCATCTGCGCCGGCAGAGGCAGCACCTCGGGCACGGCCACGACCTCGATGGGCTTGGGCGGCTCGGGCAAGGCCTGGGCCTGGATGGGCTCATCGAGCGCGATCGATGGGGGAGGCTTACCCTGGGTTCCGCAGCCCGTGGCCAGGACAGCCAGCAGGACCAGCGGCAGGGCGCGGTAGGGGATTCGTGCATTCATGGTTTCTTCACTCCTTCGCTGGCATCAAGTTCGCGGCTCCAGGACAGGCCGTTGACGTAGATGCCCAATGGGTTCTTGCGCAGGCGCTCCTCGCTGCGCGGGGCCTGCAACACGATGGACAGCACGGCCGTCCAGCGCTCCAGCCCTGCCGCCTCGCCATTGACGTAGCGCCGCTCGGTCCAGCGCACCTGGAACGAGGCATCGCTGGCGCGCACCACGCTGTTGATGGCCACGGTCACCGAGTGCTGCCCGATGCGCGAGAACGGGTCCGCAACCCGCGCGTAGTCATTGAGCGTCGCCGCCCCCTTGTCCGTGGTGTAGTCGTAGGCTTCCAGCCAGTTCTGCCGTACCACGATGGGATCGATGGACAGCGAGCGCACGTCGGTGATGAAGCGCGCCAGGTGAAACGCAATCTGCGCATCGCTGGGCTGGTACGGCGTGGCCGCCTCGCCCACCGCGCGCACCTGCCCGGCCTGGTCCACCTCGATGACGTAGGGTGTCACGATGGACTGGGCCGAGCGCCAGACCAGGCCGCCCGCCATCAAAAGGGCCAGCGCCAGGGAACCAAAGGCCATGAGCCGCCAGTTCCGGGCCTGCACCCGGGCCGAGCCGATGCGCTGGTCCCAGGCCTGTCCGGCAGCCTGGTAGGGGGTGACGGGCTCGGGGGTCTCCGAATACCGCCGCTGGGGTCGTTGGAATCGCATGGCAGCCCTCCTCAAGGATTGGATTCATCGCGCAGGCTGGGAGCAACACCGCCGCCCGCATGGTCGCCGGCACGGATGGCATGCACCGCCGTGGTGGCTGCCTGCGTGGCCTGCTGGCGCCGCCGCATGCGCCGGGCCCAGCCCGGCTCAGACACAGGCGCCGGTGGCGCCGCTTCTTCGGCACTGCCTGCGAAACCGGTCTCCCCAGGGGGCGATGCAGCGTCGGTGACAAACCCCGCAGCCCGGTCCTTCATCGCCTGAACGCCGGCCGCCACCCGCTGGCCCACCGCGCTGGCGCCAGTCTTCGCGGCATGGGCCACGCCAGCACCGGCCGCGCGGACGCCCTCCGCTCCCGAAGCGGCGGCACCAGTCTGGTAAGCCGACTTCACACTGCCCGCCGCAGACTGAGCGGTCCGTGCCACAGTGGCACCTCCACCGATGGCCGCCTTCGCTGCTCCAGGCGCCATGCGCGCACCGGCAGCCACCGCAGAACCCGCACCCGCCACGGCCGCGCCACCAGCAACGGCCAACCCTGCCGCTCCCAGCGCGGTGCCCGCCACCGCACCAGCACCCAGTTGCGGACCACCGGACACCAGTCCAGTCGCGATCCCCGGCCCGAAAATCCCCAGGCCCAGCATCGCCAGCGCCGCCAGCATGATGACCAGCGCATGGTCGATGGATGGCTCGGCTCCCGGTGCCGTGGTGAATTCGGAGAACAGCCCCGAACCAATCCCCACGATCACGGCCAGGACGAGTACCTTGATGCCCGAGGACACCACGTTGCCCAGCACCTTCTCCGCCAGGAAACTGGTCTTGTTCCACAGCGCGAACGGCACCAGCACGAAGCCCGCGAGCGTGGTCAACTTGAACTCCAGCAGCGTCACAAAAAGCTGCACCGAAAGCACGAAGAAGGCCACGATCAACACCAGCCAGGCCAAGAACAGCACGGCGATGGTGTCGAGGTTGGCGAACACCTCGGGAAACCCCACCAGCTCGCTGATCTGCGCCATGATGGGCCGCCCGGCATCAATGCCGACCTTGGCCAGGCGCCCGGGCTGCAGCAGCTGCGCCTGTGTCATCCCGGAACCCGAGGCTGTGAGCCCCAGCCCGGCGAAGGACCGGAACACGATGCCGGCCAGCTGGTTGAAGTTGCCCAGGATGTAGGCGAACGCCCCCACGTACAGCACCTTCTTGACCAGCCGCGCGATCACGTCGTCGCCCTGCCCCGACGCGTGGCTCATCGCCCAGTACAACCCCGCCAGCGTCACATCGATCACCACCAGCGTGGCCGTCAGAAAACGCACCTCGCCGCCCAGCAACCCGAAACCCGAGTCGATGTAGCGCGAGAACACATCCAGGAAGCGGTCGATGACCGCGACGTCGTTCATGGAGCCTTGTCCTGCGCGGCCGATGCCTCGGGCGCGGGAGCCTGAGCCGGCGTGTACGGCGTCCCTCCGCCCATGAAGCGCTGGCGCGTAGCGTCGGCCACGGCGTTGCACTGGGCGTCGCCCACCTTGGCATGGTTGGTCTTGCACTGCGCGCGCAGTTCCTTGAGCCGCGCAGGATCGGCGACCAGGGACTCCGCGGATTCGATGGGGACCGGCTTGCTGCAGCCGGCGAGCACCAACACAACAGCGCCCAGAAGGAACAGCTTGTTCATGGCCTTCCCCTCATTGCCCGTAGAAACCCACGGCCACCGGGGTGTAGGGCGTGCCCTCGCCCTGGAAGCGCCGCCGCACCTCGCGCGCCCGCTCCTGCACCGCCACCTGGCGGGCCTGCTCCAGCGCAGCGGCCCGGTCCTGCGTGATCTGCAGCTGCTGCGCCTGCATGGCTTGGCGCGACTGCAGCGCGAGCAGCTGGTTCGTGGCCTGCATCGCCTGCAGCGCACCCACGGCCGACTGGCTTCGGTTCACCAGATCCGTGAGCGTGCGCTCATCGCTCGCGAAGTTGCGCACCGCCTGCGACTGCACCAGGGTGGCAGTGCGCAGCGCTTCGAGCGACTGCTGCCAGCGCTCACGCGCATCCAGCGCCATCTGCCGGCCCGAGACGGTGGCGGCGTACTCCTTCGGGTAGAGCCGGCGGAATTCGGCCTCCATGTGGGCCACATCGAACGCCAGCCCCTGGGCCTGGCGGATGAGTTCGTTCGTCGCCGCCAGCGCCGCACGCAATTCCCCCAGCGCGCTGTGATCCAGGCTCGCGAGATTGCGAGCCTGGTTCTGCAACTGCTTGATCTGGTTGTTGATCTGCTCCAGCGTGCGCGCGGCCGTGAGCACGTTCTGCGAATAGTTCGAGGGATCGAACACGATGCGCCCGCCGCCCAGGAAGGCCTGGGCGGGCATGGCGGTGCCGAGGGCCAGCGCGGCGGCCAGCGCCAGCGCCGCCTTGCGGCGAAGGAACAGGGACTTCAAAAGCATGGCAGGACTCCTTCAGGTGGTTGGAAACGGTGGAAACGTGGGAATGAGGTCGGCGGCCCAGTCCAGGCCCCGGTGGCGCAGCCAGGCGGCCGCGAAGCCGGACGGCGTGCCAGAATCAAGGAGGGACTCCTGGATCCGGTCCATTGCGCGTTGATCCTCGGGCGAGGACGCCCCCGCGAAGGCCAGCGCCACGGGCCCCAGCCCCAGGTCGAACACCCGGTTGCCCAGCCGCGACTGGTAGTAGTAGTCGCGCTTGGGCGTTGCCTGGGCCACGATCTCGATCTGCCGCCCGTTGAGCCCGAAGCCCTCGTAGACCGCGCGGATCTGCGGCTCGAAGGCCTGCGGGTTGGGCAGAAAAATCCGGCTCGCGCAGCTCTCCACGATGGCCGGCGCGATGCTGGAATCGCGGATGTCGGCCAAGGACTGCGTGGCGAAGACCACCGACACGTTCTTCTTGCGCAGCGTCTTGAGCCACTGGCGAATGCGCGCCGCGAACACCGGGTCGTCCAGGAACAGCCAGGCCTCGTCGAGGATCAGCAGCGTGGGCGCACCGTCGAAGCGCTCCTCGAAGCGCGCAAACAGGTAGGACAGCACGGCCAGCGTGGCCGCGCGGCTGGGCATCAGCTCCTCCATCTCGAAGCACTGCACGGGCGAAGATCCGAGCCGGTCAGCGTCTGCATCGAGCAGTTGCCCATGCGCACCGCCCAGCACATAGGGCTGCAGTGCCTGGCGCAAGGCGTTCGACTGCAGCAGCACTGACAGGCCCGTGAGGGTGCGTTGCTCCAACGGGGCACTGGCGAGGCTGGCCAGGGCCGACCACACGGCGTCGCGCTCGGCCGGCCCCACGGCCACGCCCTCGTGCGCAAGGCGCCCCTCGACCCACTCCGCCGCCCAGGCGCGGTAGCCATCCTGGTCGATGCGCGCCAGCGGCTGGAATGCGATCCGCCCGTCAGGCCCGAGGTCGTAGTGCTCGCCGCCCAGTCCCAACACGGTTGCCCGCATCGAGCGCCCCATGTCGAAGGCCAGGATGCGCCCGCCTGGGTAGCGCCGGAACTGCAGCGCCAGGGTGGCCAACAACACCGACTTGCCCATACCCGTGGGGCCAACCACCAGCGTGTGGCCTACGTCGCCAATGTGCGTGACCAGCCGGAACGGCGTCGCGCCGTCGGTGCGTGTCACGATCAGCGGCGGGCCATCCAGGTGCGCATTGCGCTCCTGCCCCGCCCACACGGCCGACACTGGCATCAGGTGCGCGAGGTTCAGCGTCGAGACAATGGGCTGGCGCACGTTGGCGTACACATGGCCCGGGAGGGAGGACAGCCAGGCCTCGACCGCGTTCAAGGTCTCGGGGATGGTCACAAAGCCCCGCCCCTGGATGGTCCGCTCCACCGCCCGCAGCTTCTCGTCGGCGGCCGTGGCATCCGCATCGAACACCACGACCGTGGCCGTCACATAGCCAAACGCCACCTGGTCACCGCCCAGCGCCTGCAGCGCCGCATCGGCGTCATGCGCCTTGTTGGCGGCATCCGAATCCACCAGCGGGCTCTCCTGCTGGAACACGGTCTCGCGCAGCAGCGCCACGATGTTCTTGCGCTTGGCGAACCACTGGCGGCGCAGGCGGGCCAATTCCTTCTCCGCCTCGGCCTTGTCCAGGCAGAGAAAACGTGTGCACCAGCGGTAGCCAAAGCCCAGTCGATTGAGATCGTCCAGGATCCCCGGCCAGGTCGAGGTCGGAAAACCCCGCACCGTGAGCACCCGCAGGTGCTGGTTCCCGAGCATGGGCGCGAGTCCACCCACCAGCGGCTCGTCGGCCAGCAGCGCGTCGAGGTGCATGGGCGCCTCGGGCCCGGCCACTTCCTGGGAGCGGGTGGACACCGTGCCATGCAGGTAGGTCAACGTCTGGCCATCAGCGAGCCAGCCCAGCTCCGGCACCACGCCATCGAGCAGGTCCAGGAAGCGGTCCGTCTCGGCCACGAAGGCCCCCAGCCGTTCCCGCCAGTCCACGCCCTCGGCCTTGCGGTGCTCGTAGAGCAGGTTGCCCGCGCGCGAACGCGCCTCCTCGGGCGGCAGGTACAGCAGCGTCAGGTGGTATCCGCTCTCGAAATGGCTCTCCGCCTCCTCGAAGGCGGCGCGCCGCTCCTCGTCCACCAGCCAGGACAGCGGCTCCGGGAAACGGGACCGTGGGTAGCCCGCAGCCTCGCGCCGCTCGGCATCGACGAACAGCGCCCAGCCCGAGCCCAGGCGTTTGAGCGCGTTGTTCAGCCGGGCAGAGGTCGCAATGAGCTCACCCGGTGTCGCGCTGTCCAGGTCCGGCCCACGGAAACGCGCGGTGCGCTGGAAGGAACCGTCCTTGTTGAGCACGACCCCGGGCGCGACCAAACCGGCCCAGGGCAGCCAGTCGGCCAGCAGTGCGGGGCGCCTGCGGTATTCAGCGAGGTTCAGCATCGCCTGCCCTCCCCGCCCTACACGTCCAGCAGCGGCCGCTGCTTGATGTGGCGCACGAACACCGGCAAGAACTGCGGGTCCATGCGCGCGCCCCAGACCGCCAGCGTGTGCCCCGCGATCCAGAGCACCAGGCCCGGCACCCACAGCTGCAAGCCCAGGCCGACGGCAGCGGCCAATGTGCCATTGGCAATCGCCACGGTGCGCGGCGCGCCGCCCAGCAGAATGGGTTCGGTCAGCGAGCGGTGCAGCGGCACCTCGAAACCCGGTGGCAGGCTGTGGGGCAGGTTCATGCCAGCACCGCCCCGCCCGAGAACGAGAAGAAGGACAGGAAGAAGCTCGAGGCCGCGAAGGCGATCGACAGCCCGAACACGATCTGGATCAACCGCCGGAAGCCTCCCGAGGTGTCGCCAAAGGCCAGCGTGAGCCCGGTGGCGATGATGATGATCACCGCGATGATGCGCGCCACCGGCCCCTGGATGGATTCCAGGATGGACTGCAGCGGCGCCTCCCAGGGCATGCTGGAGCCGGCGGCCTGCGCCGGAACCGCAAGGGCCAGCAGCAGGGCGGCCAGGGCCGCTGCCCGCAGGCACGGATGTACGGAAAGACGTGGATGCGTCATGAAGATTCTCCCTTGGTGGATGAAGTTGAAGATGGCGAATGCGGTGCGAAGACCTGCTGAATTGGCGGAAACGGCGGCCCGAGCGAGCCATCGAGCTGGTAGCCATCGCGGTCATGGCCAATGACGCGCACGATCTCGCGCACCCGGCGCGCATGGCCGCGCCCGGCGATAAAGACGATCACATTCACCGCCTCGGCGATCAGGGCGCGCGGAACGGCCAGGCTGACCTCCTGCACCAGTTGTTCCAGCCGCGTGAGCGCGCCCGCCGATGATCCCGCGTGCACCGTGGCGATGCCGCCCGGGTGTCCCGTACCCCAGGCCTTGAGAAGGTCCAGCGCCTCGGCGCCGCGCACCTCGCCAACCACGATGCGGTCAGGCCGCAGGCGCAGGGTGGCACGCACCAGGTCGGCCATGGTGGTGACGCCCGGCTCGGAGCGCATGCCCACGTGGTCGTCGCTGCGGCACTGCAGTTCGACCGTGTCCTCGAGGATCAGCACGCGGTCGCCGGTGTCGGCGATCTCGTCGAGCAGCGCATTGGCCAGCGTGGTCTTGCCGGTGCTCGTGCCACCTGCCACGACGATGTTCAGGCGCTCGCGCACTGCGGAGCTAAGGAAGGCCGCTTGTTCCTCGGTCAGGATGCCGTCGTCCACGTACTGTGCAAGCGTCATGATGCGCAGCGCCCGTTTACGGATCGCGAACGAAGGCGAGCGCACAACGGGCGGCAATACGCCCAGGAAGCGTTCGCCCGTCTCGGGCAGCTCGGCCGAGAGAATGGGCAGACCCGCATGTACCTCGGCGCGCACATGGGCCGCCACCAGGCGGATGATGCGTTCGGCGACCGGCGCCGACATGTGATGCCCCGTGGGGCAACGCCCGGAACCGAGCCGATCCACCCAAAGCGACCCGTCAGGGTTCAGCAGCACTTCGACCACCTCGAGGTCTTCGAGTGCGGCAGCGATCTCCGGCCCCATGGCGGTGCGCAGCATGCGGATGCGGCGCTGCGTAGGTTCGGCGGATAAAGGGCGGGAGCCGGTCATGCGCCGCCCTCCCCACCCTGAGGCGAAACCGAAGCCGATGGCGCCGGAACATCCCCATCCAGGGGAGCGTTCTCCTCATGGATCTCACGTACCAGGCTGCGCCCGCGCTGGATGTGGCGGGCCAGTTGTTCGATGAACTGCGCATAGCGGGCGCGCCCCTGGGCACGCAGGGCTTCCTGCTGCTGCTCGGGCACCGGCAAGGCCACGGTCAGGTAGTGGCGCAGGTACAGCGCCACGGTCTCGATCAGGATGGCCTGGTCGCGCTCCAGGCGCTCGAACTGGCGCGAGAGCCGGTCCAGGCGCTTGGCCGTCGCCGCCTCACGCTGGTCCGTCGCATCGGGTGACAGGAAGGACGCCAGCGCCGCTGCAATCACCGAGGACTTGGAGACACCCCGGTGGGCCGAGAAGTCCTCCAGGCGCCGAGCGTGCTCAGGCTCGACGAAGATGTTCAGGCGGGCGCGCGTCACAGGACAATCCCGTCGTCAGGATCCAGAGCCGCCAGGCGCGCGTTACGCACCAGCTGGCAATCCCGGTCACGCGGCAGCAAGGGCGCGCCATTGTCATCGCGCTCATCGTCCAGCAGGATCAGGTCCTGCGCCCCGTCGTCGCGCGAAGGCGCGAACGCGGCTTCCAGCTCCGGCTTGAGCTGGTGTCCACCCTCATCGGCTACACCGCCCGCACCACCGCCCATGGTGGCCGAAGCAGCCGCCAACACCGGCAACATGCTCCAGTCATCCGACCGCCCCGCTGGGCGATCGGCATAGCCGCCGCCCACCAACACCGGCGCAGTCAGCACCCTTACCAGGAAGTTCCGATCCTGGTAGTAGCGCAGCTTGCGCGCCCGGATCGGCGCGTGGCCAGAGACCATGACCACGGCATCGTCGGGCGGCAGTTGCATCACCTCGCCCGGCGTGAGCAACGGGCGGGCCGTCTCCTGCCGCGAGACCATCAGGTGGCCCAGCCAAGGTGCCAGCCGGTGGCCGGCGTAGTTGCGCTGGGCGCGCAGTTCGGTGGCCGTGCCCAGTGCGTCGGAGATGCGCTTGGCCGTGCGTTCGTCGTTGGTGGCAAAGGCAATGCGCACGTGGCAGTTGTCCAGGATCGCGTGGTTCGGACCGTAGGCCTTGTCGATCTGGTTGAGCGACTGCGCGATCAGGAAGGCCCGCAGCCCGTAGCCCGCCATGAAGGCCAGCGCCGACTCGAAGAAATCGAGGCGCCCCAAGGCGGGGAACTCGTCGAGCATCAGCAGTAGCTTGTGCCGGCGCTCGATGCCGTCGGAACCATCGAGCGACTCGGTGAGGCGTCGGCCGATCTGGTTGAGGATCAGGCGGATCAACGGCTTGGTGCGGCTGATGTCCGAGGGCGGCACAACCAGGTACAGCGACACCGGATGTGCGGAGGCAATCAGGTCGGCGATGCGCCAGTCGCAGCGCGAAGTGACTTCGGCCACCGTGGGGTCGCGGTACAGGCCCAGGAAGCTCATGGCTGTGGACAGCACGCCCGAACGCTCGTTCTCGCTCTTGTTGAGCACCTCGCGGGCGGCAGAGGCCACCACGGGATGCACGCTCTCCGCTAGATGGCGAGTGGTCATCATGCGATGCAGCGTCACCTCGAAGGGGCATGCTGGATCGGACAGAAAGTTGGCGACGCCGCGCAGGGTCTTGTCTTCGCCTGCATAGAGCACATGTAGGATCGCACCGACCAACAATGCATGGCTGGTCTTCTCCCAATGGTTGCGGCGCTCGAGCGCCCCCTCGGGGTCGACCAGGATGTCGGCGATGTTCTGCACGTCGCGGACTTCGTGATCGCCGCGCCGGACTTCGAGCAAAGGATTGTAGGCAGCCGACCTAGCGTCGGTGGGATTGAAAAGAAGGCAGTGTGAGAAACGCGCGCGCCAGCCTGCAGTGAGATTCCAGTTCTCGCCCTTGATGTCGTGGATCACTGCCGAGCCTGTCCAGGACAGCAGCGTGGGCACCACTAGGCCCACGCCCTTGCCCGAGCGGGTAGGTGCAAAGGCCATCACATGCTCCGAGCCCTCGTGCCGCAGGTACTCGCCATTCTTGGAAGTTGTCCTGCCCAGAAAGACACCACGGAACTTCGTCAGGCCCGCCTTCGCAATCTCCTCGGGCTCGGCCCAGCGCGCGGAACCATAGGTCGTCACACGCTTGGCCAGACGCGCTCGCCAGACTGCCATCACAATGGCTGCGCCGGTCGCCAGCATTCCGCTCGACGCGGCGATGACTCCCCCGCGTTCAAAGACCTGTGGCGCATAAGCGTCGTAAAAGTACCACCATTCGAACAACCTCCACGGCTCGTAGACCGGCATTCCGGAGAGGTCGAACCAAGCAAGCCCGAGCCGTGGCTGATAGCCCAAAGCATTCGCCGTCCATTGCGTGGCCGCCCACACGCCGCCCAAGGCCACGCCGAGCACCACGAAAATCTGTCCGAACAGGATGCCGGTCGCTGCCGTAGGCATAAGGGCCACCTCCTTGGCGTATGGTTTCCAGAACGCATGCGCCAAACGGCATGCAGGCATCAAGTCTGGAATCGAACTGCCGCGACTCACACCTATGGAGGCGTGGGGCAGCGTACGCTGGCGGAGATAGCTGGTTCGCGACGCGATATAGCTCAAAGCATGAGCCGCCAAGCGGCCAGAGCTTCGCAGTAGACGTCTGCTGCGTCCAAAGCTATTGGCGCGGAGGGGCGGACTGAGCGAGCACTACGCCGTAACTCTCATTGCAAAGATGTAGCGTGAGTAATGAACCGTTGCACAGCCGGCTGCGAAGACGCCGTCCAAGGTTTGTGCAGCACGTAGGTGGTGAAGTGGATCGGTTCAGCAAGTCGAACCACCGCGATGTCTGTGCGCTTCAGAGTTCGCATGTGATCTGCGCTAGCGACCCCCACACCTAGGCCGACAGCCACTCGGGTCAGATAGCCGGTCAACGTCCGAGCCTCAGCAACTGGAGTGTGAGAAAGAGAATACAGCCGAAGAATTTCGTTCATTTGCTGACACAAACCTGGATGAAATGCCGCATCGCAAGCAATGGCAGGAAAACTCAGAAGCTCGGAGAGAGAAAGCTCTTCGCGTCGAGCGAGCTCATGTCTCGGCGACAGAATTGCTACGGCCAGGCTTTCCCAGGCAGGCTGTTGAACGACGGAATCCTCCTCCGGAAAACCGAAAGAAAACCCCACATCCACTTCCTCGCTGCGTAGCGCGGTCATCAGTTCCATCGTGCGCATCTCTGTAATCTCTAAAGGAACGTCTGGAGAAATCGTCCGCCAGCGGACCAGGCACTCAGCCAGTTTCGGCTGCGCAGTGCTCTCGTCCACACCGATGCGCAATGGCTCCCGGTGCCGCGCATCGGTTTCGCGCACAACACGTTTTGTGCGTTCTATTCGTATGAGAAGTCTGCGCGCATGGTCGAGCAGCTTTTCGCCAGCTGGGGTAAGTTCTAACCTGCGCGGCTTGCGGACAAACAGAACTACGCCCAGGCGCTCTTCCAAATCACGGATTGTGCGAGAGAGAGGAGTCTGATCGATGTGGACGCGCTCTGCGGCGCGGCGGAAGCTCAATTCTTCAGCGACAGCGATGAAGTAGCGTAAATGTCGGATGTCCATTGTCTTATTCCGCCAACACCTAATTGTGCAAACGCCAGCGACGTGTGCAGGTCCTTTGCGCAACGGACGTCGCGACGTCAACTTTATAAATCCGTCTCTGGCGTTCAAAGCTGAATCAACGACAAGTCAGCCCGAAATACACAAATCGATACCAATAACAATTTCTATGAATTTCCCCAAAGAACCTCCGCATTTGCTCCGCCCAATACCACGAGCGAAAAGATTGCGGCGCCTCAAGAGAACGATGCCAGCGCGGTTCTAAAAAAGTACCTCTCTGCGTTCGTAGTTGCCAACAACTTCCATAAGCGATGGCGGCTCAAAAATGCCTAAGCTGATCCGGCTCAGGACGCGATCTTCGTTGCGTCTCGTGAATCTCACCCGGTGCAATTCGGCAGCACGATAGCGGTGCGTTGTACGTTTGGACACAGGGGTGGCTCATGAGGCCGAGTGCATCGGTCGACATGGCAGGCTTCAATACATTGGCGGATTCAACGACAGTTGTCGTGGAATGATATGGAGCATATGGCTCGACGAAACTTTCACCTGGTGACTTTTAGGGGCGCAGTTGAACCTATCGCTGATCTCTCGATATTTTTTTAGCAAAGTTGACGTCGAAGTAGTCACGCCAGGCGACGATGCAATCACCGTCTACTTCGAAGATGCCCATGACCTTCACTGCGGCGATCGCGCTCCCATCCGCGCGCACGAAGCGATCCAGCCGCTCGGTCAGCACGCGATTGCCGTCCGCAGCGATAGCAAGCAAGTCGAAATGGACTGCTGCGATGTCCGGCGATCTGCCGGGCCGCTCTAGAAAAGCTATCGCCTCTTCAATGCCTGTAGTGCTAGATACGCCTTCATTTACCCAGACAGTGCTGGGGTTGAACCATCGCTGAATAGCTGCTTTTCCGTTGTCTTTGGCGAAGGCCGCGCTGAAGGCCGTCACGGTTTCGATAGGTGTCGGAGTTTTTTTGCCCCCGGCCTTGCTCAATGTGTGGCAGGTTTGAGACCAGGCACCCGTGGAGAACATTACGGCAGCCATTGCTGCCAGCACATGCTTCATTTGAATGGCCTCTCGATGGTTTAGGTTTGCTATGCGATGCGTGTGCTACAGCAGCTGCCCACCTGACACATCGAACGATGTGCCATTGGCCCACGCCAGGTCGCTCGAAAGAATGGCTGCGACCGCTCGCCCGATGTCGTCCGGCTGGCCCACGCGCCCCAGCGCGATGCCTTGGGCCACATAGGCGTTGACCCCTTCGTTGTCCCGCACGGCTCCACCCATGAAGTCGGTTGCGATAGCGCCCGGGGCAATGGTGTTCACCCGGATACGGCGCTCGCCCAGTTCGACCGTCATGTAGCGGGTCAGCACTTCCACGGCGGCCTTCACCGCCGCGTACACGCTGTAGCCGGGCAGCGTAAAGCGCGTGAAGCCCGTGGACATATTGAGGATGCTGCCACCGTCTTCGAGAAGGGGCAGCAGCCGTTGCGTCAGGAACAGCGGTGCGCGCAGATGGGCGTCCACCAGGGCGTCGAACTGCGCTTCGGTCGTGTCGGCAAACGGGGCATGCAAGCCGATGCCGGCGTTGTTGATGAGGTGGTCGAAGCGAGCGCGCTCAAAACGATCTTGCAAGGACGCGCTGACCGCC
This sequence comes from Acidovorax sp. NPDC077693, assembly GCF_044542805.1. Taxonomy (NCBI): domain Bacteria; kingdom Pseudomonadati; phylum Pseudomonadota; class Betaproteobacteria; order Burkholderiales; family Comamonadaceae; genus Acidovorax; species Acidovorax sp. NPDC077693. Next base: position 211,165 of record NZ_JBITVD010000011.1, read on the forward strand.
TCGGCGAATGCTGCAAAGGACGCGGTGTCGGCCACATCCAGCCGGAGCATCACCGCCTTGCCGCCCTTTGCCTCGATCTCCCTTTGAAGCGCCTCGGCTTCATTGTGGCCCGTGCGATAGGTCCCGACAATGCCGACACCCCGCTCGGCCAGATGCAGGGCCATGTTGCGGCCGAGCCCGCGGCTTGCGCCGGTAATCAGGGCAATTTTTTTTGTAGTCATCACTGAACTCATTTCATTTCCATGTTTGAAATGGCGGATATCGCCAAGAGCTCACAATTTATGGCGAAGCGCTTTTCAGGGCTTGCCTGATGCGCTTGTTCTCTTGCACGATCGAATCACCCACTTGATACCCGCCGAGTCCCCCATGGAAACCCACCTTTCGACCCAACTGGAAACTGTGTTGCACAACATCCAACCCGGGACTTTGAAGTCGCGCATTCCCCGCATCGAGCTGCATGTCGATCAGGGGCAAGAAAGCGAGAGCCCTTGCCAGTACCGTGCCATGGCGTGCTTCGTCTTGCAGGGAAGCAAGCGCGTCTCTCTGGGTGACAAGGTGCTTCGCTACGAGGCGGGCCACTACCTGATCAGCGCACTGGATTTGCCGCTCATGGGGCAGGTCTACAGCGATGCGCGCCAACGGCCCTATGTTGCTCTGACGCTGGTGCTGGACCCGGCGCTTCTCAATGAGTTGATCCTGTCGATGCCGGATTCGCGCGGCAGCGAAAGCAGCGAGCCGGGGCTATCGACCGCCCCCATGACCCGGGAGCTTGAAGATCTCATGGCCCGCGCCCTGGTGCTGATGGGGCGGCCAGAGGACATCCCCATCCTGGCCCCGATGGTCGAGCGGGAGTTGCTCTATCGATTGTTGTCAGGGCCCCAGGCAACGCTGCTGCGCCAGATTGCAAGTGCCAAGGGGCCGTTGCCGAAGGTCCGAAAGGCCATCGGCTGGATTGGCCAGAACTTCAACCGGCCCATCAAGATCGATGACGTCGGCGCAGCCTGCGGGATGAGCCGGGCGAGCCTGAATCGCAGTTTTCGGGAAATCACGGGTCTGAGCCCGTTGCAGTATCAAAAGCAGCTTCGGCTTCTGGAGGCACGCCGCCTGCTGATCGGCGGCGAGCACAGCGTATCCGGTGCGGCGTTCGCTGTTGGTTACGAGAGTTCATCGCAGTTCAGTCGCGACTATCTCAGGCACTTCGAAGTTAGCCCTAGCCAGGACCTGCGACGAACGGCCCAAGCCGCCTAGGGCGTTTAGAGAAGGAGCTCGTCGGTGAATGACTCTGGCCAAACTTGTAAGTGTCGTTGAATCGACAGTCATGATCGGCCTCAATGCCTAGCATGCGAGCATGAACAGTTCCTACTCTGCGCCAGAAAATGCCAACCACCGGCGGTTGGCTGCCCCTGGTGCCTCACCCCAAAGAGCCCAAGCCGTAGATTGGGCAATCATTTCGCGGCGCAGCATTCGCGCCTTCCTGCCTACGCCGGTCCCCCGCGAAGAGGTCCATGCCATCCTGGACGTGGCGCGCCATGCAGCCTCTGGCATGAACACCCAGCCCTGGCGCGTGCATGTGCTAGCGGGCAGCGCCAAGGAACGGCTGAGTTCAGCCATCGCTACGGCGGACAACGATGGGGAAGCGTCCACGGCACTCACAGAGCCCTACCACTATTACCCACTCGAATGGGTATCGCCTTATGTGGATCGACGCCGCAAAGTGGGCTGGGACCTGTACGGCCTGCTTGGCATTGCCAAGGGTGACAAGGCGCGCATGCACGCGCAACACGGCCGCAACTATCGTTTCTTTGATGCGCCGGTAGGGCTGATCTTCACGGTGGACCGTGTCATGCAGGCTGGCAGCCTCATGGACTACGGCATGTTCCTTCAGAGCGTGATGGTGGCAGCCCGTGCACGCGGGCTTGATACCTGCCCTCAGGTAGCGTTCACCAAGTTTCACCAGATCATCCATGCCGAGCTGGGCATACCCGACACCCACATGGTGGTCTGCGGCATGAGCTTGGGCCATGCCGATCCAGCCCGCATCGAGAACACGTTGGTGACTGAGCGCGAGAACGTCGAATCCTTCACCACCTATCACGAATAGCAGCTATGGAGACAACAGCATGAACCCCACTACGGCAAGCAGCCCCTCACGCAGTCCCTACCAGAATGGCCTGGAACGTACACCCGCCAACCACCTGCCGCTCACGCCTCTCGGTTTCCTCGACCGCAGCGCACTGGTCCACCCTGACGGAATTGCTGTGGTACATGCGGGTGCCAAGCAAACCTGGGCGCAGACGCGCGATCGTGCCTACCGCCTGGCCAGTGCACTCGCACAGCGCGGCGTGCGGCGCGGCGACACCGTGGCCATCCTGGCGCCCAACACGCCCGCCATGCTGGAGGCGCACCTGGGCATTCCCCTTTGCGGTGCGATCATCAACGCCATCAATTGCAGGCTCGACGCCGAGGGCATTGCTTTCATCCTGCAGCACGGCGAGGCGCGCACCCTGTTGGTGGACAGCGAATTCGCGGCGCTGGCAGACAAGGCCGTCGCGGGCCTGGGCCAGCCGCCGCAGGTGGTCGTCGTACACGATGCGGGCCTACCCGCGCAGCCGGCCATTGGAGCAATGGACTACGAAGCCCTGCTGGCCGAGGGCGACCCGGCCTTCGAAGGCCTGTGGCCCGAAGATGAGTGGGACCCCATCGCGCTGAACTACACGTCGGGCACCACGGGCGACCCCAAGGGCGTGGTGCCCAGCCACCGCGGCGCCTACCTCATGAGCCTGCTGCAACTGACCGACTGGGCGATGCCGCGCCGCCCGGTGTACCTGTGGACGCTGCCCATGTTCCACGCCAACGGCTGGTGCTTCACCTGGGCCATCACGGCGGCGGCGGGCACGCATGTGTGCCTGCGCAAGGTCACGGCCAAGGCCATCTTCGAGGCCATTGCCGAGCATGGCGTGGACCACTTCTGCGCCGCGCCCACGGTGTTGGCCATGCTGGCCAATGCACCGGCGCACGAGCGCATCGCGCTGCCGCGCCCGGTGCGGGTGCTCACAGCGGGCTCGCCACCGCCGGCCGCCATCCTGCAGGCGATTGCCGCGATGGGCTTCGATGTGGACCATGTCTATGGCATCACCGAGGTCTCGGGCACGCCCGTGAGTTGTGTGCGCCAGTCGGGGTGGGCGTCCTTACCGGACACCGGACGCGCCCAGTTGCAGGCGCGCCAGGGCGTGCGAGCCGCTGCGCTAGAGCACCTGCGCGTGCTTAACCCCGACACGCTGGAGCCCGTGCCAGCCGATGGTGTGACGGCCGGCGAAATCATGCTGCGCGGCAACACTGTGATGAAAGGTTACCTCAAGAACCCCGGCGCCACGGCCAAGGCCTTTGCGGGTGGCTGGTTCCACACCGGTGACATCGCGGTGCTGCACCCGGATGGCTATGTGCAGATCACCGACCGTTCCAAGGATGTGATCATCTCGGGCGGCGAGAACATCTCCTCGGTGGAGGTAGAGGACGTGCTGCACAGCCACCCTGCCGTGCTGCTGGCCGCCGTGGTGGCACAGCCCGACGAACGTTGGGGCGAGGTGCCTTGCGCCTTCGTGGAGCTCAAGCCCGATGCGGTGGGCACGGTCAGCGCCGACGAACTGATCGCGTTTTGCCGCGAGCATCTGGCGCGCTTCAAGTGCCCGCGCCAGATCGTATTCGAGGTCTTGCCCAAGACCGCCACCGGCAAGATACAGAAGTTCCGCCTGCGCGAGATCGCGGGCAGCCGCGAGGCCATCACAAAGCTGGCGCAAGTTCAGACCGAGCCTGCAGGCTGAGCGTTCAGCCTTCGCGGGCAATCAACTGCAGTATCTTCAGGTCGATCACCTCGATGGACCCATAGCCCAGGCGAATGGCACCCCGGTCCTGCAGCTCCTGCAGCGCCCGGTTGGCCACCTGGCGCGACACGCCCGACAGGCGCCCTAGCTCTTCCTGCGACAGCGTGATGCGCCGCGCGGTGTTGGGGAACAGCGCATCGTTGAACAGCCCCGACAGGCTGTAGGCCACCTGCGCCGTGGTGTCACCCAGCCGATCGGTTTGCACCTGCGCTACATAGTGGGCCAGGCGCGCGTTGAGCTGCCCGATCAGCCACAGCGCAAAGGGATGGCTCTCGTGTAGCAGCCGCAAAAACTCGGTGCGCGGCAGCAGTGCCACCACGCTGTCGGTCAATGCCGTCACCGCATAGGGCCGAGGCTCATCCTTGAGCACCGAGCCTTCGCCGAACCATGCGCCCGATGGCACGCCTGCGAACGTGCCGATCCGACCTTCTTCGGTAATGTTGTCGAGCTTGAGCATGCCCTCCATCACGCCGGCCCAATGCGCAGGGGGCATACCGCGTGCAAATACCGTGCCGCCAGCAGCAAAGCTGCGCACCGTGATGGCACTGCGCACGCGTTTAGCTTCCTCGCCGGTCAGAGAGGACATCCAGGACGACTGGGAAAGAAACGAGTCAAGCGGGTCTGGAGTCATGTTTATTCAAGCGCACGGTGCTTCGCTCAGATTTTGCGGCAGATAGCGGCTTGCGCCAATCTTGTCACACCCAAAATAGTGAATCGCCGCGGTTTCTGAGACGGCATGGTCCGCCCACCTCTGCCACTGGCTCAGACGTGTGGCCGTCATCCCGTAAAGCCGGGGTCGATGTCGCTATTTCAGTTGCAAAGTGCCAGAGTGACCGCTCTCGCAACCATTGATCCTGGAGTCTGCTTACTCAGCCATGTCCTTCGCTTGAACTCCCAGCAGCCAAGCTTGCCCGCCGTCCTGTAACGCCTCATCGGCCAGCGTTTGAAGCGGCACAGCCCAGAGCCTTGACGGCACGCCAAATGCGCATGCGTACCATGGCCGCCGCAGATGGAAGGCGGACAACGAAGGCCAGCCAAGTGTCAGAGGTGAGAGACATGACGGCAGCTTAATGATCCGTCATGAGTTTGCAAAGATGTAGCGATCTCTCAAGTCGGCCATGGTGGACTTTGCGCACCGCCATTTCGACCTGCACCCGCAAATGCAAGAGCGCTTTGCCACCGGCACCACGGGCGGGAGGCTCAAAGAGATGGCTTGGTCACGCGGCTGGCCGCGGGAGCGGCCGTGGGTGCAGCCCCTGCGCAGCGGTCTGCTGGGCGGCGATGCGCAGATTGCCGAGCTGGTGCTCGCCCAGCGCTGCGACAAGGTCGCTGTTCTTCGAGGATCTGCATGTCGCGCGCCAGCACGAGGCGGACATCCAGCTGCTGGAGCGCGCAGTCTGCACCAAGAGCTTCTAGGCCGCCTGCTACCACACGCCGACCATGGCCGACGCCTGGGCCAAGGCTTGGAAATAGAGGCCAAACGATCGAAAGCCTGGAGTTCTCGCCCGATAGAATGCTGAGCTGACGTTCTACAAGGCCGTTGAGTTCCGTCGCCAGAAGTTTCTGCTTTACCTTTCGACGCCAAACCCAGGGTGGATTTGACTAGGTCTGCACGGAAACCATGCATGCCGCCCCCCTCGCATCAACACCGCCACCAACGTGATCTTCGGTTCCGAAAAAGCGACCCTCCGCCCATTTGGGGATGCAATACCTATGCAGTCGCCAAAAGTGCCCCCCTCTCCTGCAAATGCTGGCGGAACAGGCTGGCATAGTCTTTCCCGACAGCCCCCTGGCTGCTCGGACGCCGAGCCAGAGCGAGACGCCAATTTGCCACCCGTTTCAGCCCATCAAACACAGGGTGTCTGGGCTCAAACCCGAGCATGTCGAAGTAGCGAAAGACCGGGGCCATGGCAGCATCGACCATGCTGAAACCTTCTCCGGCGAAATAGGGGCCGTCCGACATATCGGCCTCAAACCGCTCCAGCTTTTTCCTGAAAGCAGTAGCTTTGGCACCGGCTGTCTCGGGGTCGGAGGCATTCAGAAATCCCCATGCATCCGTCAGCGTGGCAGACGCGAATTCAATCCACGCGCGATGTTGTGCACGCAGTAGCGCATCCTGCGGATGCAAAGCAGGGCTGGGTTGCACATCCTCGGCATATTCGCAGATCGCTACGCTTTCAAACAGAACGGACTCGCGCCCGTTGGCGTGCAAGACCTTGAGCAAAGGAACCTTGCCCGTTGGCGAAATAGCAAGGAACCAGCTAGGTTTGTCGTGAAGATCTACATTCACCCGCTCGAAGGCGATCCCCTTTTCGTGCAACACGATGGCGACCCGCTGAACGAAAGGACAGAGGGGGTGACTGATAAGTGTCAGCTGTGGTTGTGACATAAGAAGACGCCCTGTAAAGATGAGCTCCCATGCGGGAGGGTGGCCCGGTAGCGGGTAGTTTTGGTTTTATGACTTCAAAAATTCTTGAGTCGTCACCGCGTTGCCGTAAAAGGGCAAGATGTCCGTCAGGAACGAGGCTTGCTGCTCCTGCGTGAAAGCAGCCGACGCGTCGTGGATGACGTTGGTGTGGTAGCCAAGGTCGTGCGCATTGCGCAGCGTGGATTCCACGCACTGGCGCAGCGCATAGCCCATCAGATAGATGTCTTCGATCTTGTTGTTGCGCAGGTAGCTGTCCAGCGTGGTGGCTGCAAAGGCGCTGCTGCCTCCGGTGCGTTCGCTGATCACATGCTCTCCATTAGCTGGCTCGAAGCCCGGGAAAAACTCCGTCTGCTTGCCGAGGAAGGACTGGTATGCGGGGATCATCGTGCGCAGGCCGTACTTGCCTTTGCCCAGCGCCTTGTAGCCGGGCTCCAGCACCATGGCAACGTGGATCACCTCCAAGTTGCGGCGACGGGCTTCGGCGAGCACCTTTTTGGCATTCACAACCGAATCGTCGAACTGCTTGCGATCCTGGAATTGAGGATTGATGCTGCCGGTAGCGGCCACCCAGTCGTTTTGGTATTCGATGAGGATCAGCGCACTCTTGCGAGATTCGTGGGTCTGTACGGATGTGGAAAGCGTGTTCATAGGAGCGTCTCGTTTTGCGTGTGGTGTCAGGGTCGTGGGAGATCAGCCGTTCAGCATGCGGCCGCCGTCAACGATGATTTCGGAGCCGACCGTCCACCGGGACTCGTCGGAAGCCAGGTACAGCACTGCCTTGGCGACTTCCTCCGGCGTGCCGAAGCGGCCGAACGGAATGGTTGCGGCGATGTCCTTGTTGGCCTGCGCGCGGTAGGCATCAGGAATGCCGAGCTTGTCGTACAGCGGCGTTTCGACGGGGCCAGGGCTCACGGCGTTGACACGAATGCCACGCCCTAGCAATTCGCTCGAAAGCGTTTTCGACATGTTGAGAAACGCGGCCTTGGTCGCGGCATAAACCGAAGAATTCGCCGCGCCGACGTGTGCATTGATCGACGTATTCAGCACCACCGATGCGGGGTTCGCAACGACCGGCAGCAAAGCCTGGATCAGAAAGTACGGACCCTTGACGTTGATGTCGAACGAGCGATCGAACATCTCTTCCGTCCACGCTTCGATCGGCATCCAGACCGAGACGCCGGCGTTGAGAAAGGCGATGTCAAGCTGGCCATAGTGGGCCTGGACGGCTTGCGCCAACTCCTTCTGAGCGGCCACGTTGGCAGAGTCGGCACGCAGCACCAGAACCTCGCTCCCCAGTTCTGCCTGGGCCTTGGCGATCGAATCCGGGTTGACGCCAGTGACGATGACGCGGGCGCCTTCGGCCAGGAACTGTTTGGCCGTTTCCAGGCCAATGCCGCTGGTGCCGCCGGTGATGAGAGTGCGTTTGCCTTGCAAGCGGGACATGGTGTTTTCCTATAGTTCTTTCGGGGTCAGCAGACTGGCTGACTTGCCTTGTGAAGAACTATAAATTCATGCCCAAAGAAAGATAAGTTTGCAACTTCGAATATATTTCATTCATTGGAAGCATGAATTGGAGGCTTGTCGTGGACCGGTTCTTATTAATGACCTGCTTCGCTCGTGCCGTAGAGACAGGCAGCTTCTCCGCTGCGGGCCGCGACTTGGGGCTGGGCCAACCGAACGTCAGCCGTTATGTGGCGGCACTGGAAGACCATCTGCAAGCTCGGCTGCTGCACCGGTCGACACGCAAGCTAGCCCTCACGCCAGAGGGGGAACGCTACTATGCGGAAGCTCGGAGAATTCTTGATGCCGTGGAGGAATCCGAGTCTTCTTTCAGGGAGAACGTCGCCCCATCCGGCTTGCTGCGTGTCGCCTGTCCAACCGCACTGAGCTATGCGTTTGTGCTGCCGCATGTGCCTGCCTTCCTGGAGCGCTATCCAGGATTGACACTGGACCTCCAGACCAGTGACCGCTATGTGAATCTGGTCGATGAGGGGGCTGAACTCGCGATTCGGATCGGCCACTTGGAAGACAGCGCACTGCGCGCGCGGCGCATCGGTTTGTTCAAGCGCGTGTGCGTTGCCAGCAAGGGATATCTGGCCAAACGTGGAGTTCCCGCTACCCCCGACGATCTACGCGGGCACGATTGCGTGGTCTACACCCTGCTGTCGTCTGGCGCCACCTGGCGTTTCAGGGATATCGAGGTTCCGGTCACGGGCAGGATCCGGGTCAGCTCACCCGAGGCCGCACGCGAATCTGTCAACGCGGGGCTAGGGGTCGGCCTTGGCCCGGAATGGTTGTTTGAACACGGGCTGAAGAACGGGAATTTGCAATTGCTGCTGACAGAATATGACGCCCCGCCGGTGCCGATACAAATCATTTATGTGGCGAACAGACTTCTCGGTAAGCGGGCCATCGTCTTCATGGATTTCATCGCCGAAGCGTTCTCCAGGGTTCCAGCACTCAACGTCCGCGATGAGTTGCCTCGATTGCCATAAATCCAAGCGACGCATCGGACAGAGGTTGTCCCCCCACCTCATGCGGCGGAGGCGCCAATATTTCCCCAAATGGATCTTGGAGATAGCTTGGCCATCAACCATTACTGATCGCATTTCCTCACGGGAAGGGCAGCCACGACCAGCTTGCGCTCGGCTCACCGACGCATTTCGGGGAGTAAGCTGGGCCCGCCCACGACGGTGAATTGTGTGCCGAATAGCATCTGTTGAAGTGGTTCTAAAGACAGCCTGTGCAGGTTGGAGCTGATCTCAAATGTCTGTATCAGGACAGTCAGACCCGTTGATCAATGACACATTGCTCGGGGGGCAAGCAGGCGTTTGCTTCACTTCCAAACGAGCTATCGGAGACAAAATGATCGCATTCAACAGACCACCTCGCGGTTCCGCAGCGGCCGTCGCCGCCACACCCTATCGCTACGGCCGGCGCGTGACCGGACTCACTGCGGTGAACACGTTCGCCCTGACGCTGATGACCTCTCTCTCACTGGTCGGCTGTGGCGGCGGCTCCTCGGTACCATCGACTCCGGCGCTATCGGCCGAGGCCGCATGCATGCAACTGCAGGGCCAAACTTTCGAAGGCGCCATCGTCACCAAGGCGCAGTTCTTTCCGACGGCAGGCAACATGCCCGAGAACTGCCTCATACGCGGCGAAATGCCCCAGGACCTAGTCTTCGAGGTCAGAATGCCAACGGTCTGGAACCATCGGACTGTCTTCATGGGTGGCGGCGGATTCGATGGAGTCATCACCGCCAGCGCATATAGCCCCGGCGTTGCCGAGCAGGGCTATGCAACGATCGCCACCAACCACGGGCACACCGCAGTGCCGCCGTTCGGCGATGGAAGTTTTGCACTGAACGCCGAGATGCTCAACGACTATGCGTACCTGGCTGTGCCGCGTGTGCTTGCCCCAGCAAAGGCGATCATGAAATCCCATCTGGGCAGCGCGGAAGTAGCCAACTCGAAGATGGTGTACGAAGGTTGCTCCGGTGGTGGCCGCCAAGGCCTGATTCAGGCACAGCGCTTTCCAAACGCATTCGATGGTGTCATTTCGCGCGCGCCTGCCAACGCCTATACGCCGCAGTTCCTGTACTACCAAAAGGTCATGAAGCAACTGGCCAAGCCTGGCTCGAGCCTCACCAAAGCAAAGGTGCAGACTCTTGCGAACGCGGTGATGGGCCAGTGCGACGGACTCGACGGGCTCAAGGACAACGTGATTGGCAGGCCCGACCTTTGCACGGTCAACCTGTCCGCGCTCAGGTGCACGGGCGCTGAGTCGGATTCGTGCCTGACGGATGCCCAACTGGAATCGGTCAAGACGATGTATGAACCCACCAGCGTGGCTGGTGGCCGCTACACATGGCCGGGATTTCCTTTTGGGGGAGAGTCGGCCGACCCTGCACACCTGCAAGGCTGGGGAGGATTCGGTCAGATGCAACTCGGCGGCGACTTCATGAAGTACTTCGTTGCGCAAAGCGCCACAGCGGACCCTTTGCAAATCGATCCAACCCAGTACACGTCGCGGCTTGACTATCTCGTCGGCTTAATCGATGCAGTGAATCCGGATCTATCACAGTTCACCGCGCGCGGGGGCAAGCTCTTGCTTTGGCATGGCATGACGGATTGGCTGATAACGCCCCAAAACACCACGGACTACTACAACAAAGTGGTTGCATCTGCGGGCGGCCAAGCCGCAGCGGATCAGTTTGTTGAGTACTACCAGGCACCTGGCGTGGATCACTGCTCCAACGCATTCTCCGGCGTCAGGATTGGCGTGGGACAGGGTGCTGACGCGGTTGATCTAGTGGGGCCAATGTTCGACTGGATCGAAAGAGGCGTGAAGCCATCGAGCAAAAAAATTGTCGCTACCGACAGCCTGGCAGCGCCGGGAACCAAGGCTATGCAGCGACCTCTTTGCAAATACCCGCAATACGCAAAGTACAACGGGAGCGGAGATCCGAACGCTGAATCAAGCTTCACCTGCACGGCGCCCTAGTTTTTCTGCAGGCTGCCCGGCGGCGCAACAACCACAAGCCGCCGACTTTCCACGCATCGTCCGCTGTACGTCCGAAATTTTCCAACGCAAGGCCTTGTAGATGTTGCCTGGGACAGGCGGCGTGGATCCACGCTTGCGACCTTGTTCACATCGTCATTTTGTTGAAGTGCTCGGAGCCAGGGGCGCGCGTGCAGTTGAGACACGTTCATTCGGCGAATCCAGGCGTAGATGAATAGCTTTCAAGGGTCGCGTGCCGCCAACCTACATTGGCCGTAAGCCAGTCAGTAGTTGCGCGAAGCACGGCGGAGAAGAGGGCAAGCCCGGGAACCGGTACGCTTGTCAATATCAATTCGAGGCGATTAGGCAAGTCAATGATCCGATTGGGTGTTTCTGAGGTTGGATGCTGAGATATCGTCCCGAGGCATCCGCCGGGCAACGGCTTCTCTTTTTGACACGACACACCATCGAGCAACAAAGTGAAAAGCCACATCGCAGTGCCAGCGCTTGACTTCTCGCACATGTTCGGCAGCACAACCTGCGCACATGGCGGACTTGTCAGCCCCTGCTGCTGCAAATCTCCTCAAACAAGTTTTATCAATCAATCTCAAATGGCTAACTAAGGGAGACCCATGGACCAGATACAGGCCATGCGCATATTCATGCGGGTGGTAGAGGCCGGCACGTTCACGAAAGCTGCGGGTTCGTTAAGCCTGCCCAAGGCGACGGTCACCAAGCATGTGCAGGTGCTGGAGGATCGGCTGCGTGTCAAGCTGCTCAGCCGCACCACACGGCGCGTCACCGTGACTCCCGAGGGCGCTTCCTACTACGAGCGCACGACACGCCTTCTGATGGACCTTGATGACATCGAAGCGAGCATGAGCAATGCCCGTTCGAACCCTCGCGGGCGAATGCGCGTCGACGTGGGTTCGTCCACAGCGCAGCTACTCATATTGCCCAACCTTGCAGAGTTCCATGCGCGATTTCCCGACATTCAGGTGGAGCTGGGCGTGAGTGATCGCATGGTGGACCTGATCAGCGACAACGTGGACTGCGTGATTCGCGCCGGCGAGTTGACCGACCAGTCCTTGGTGGCGCGGCGCATCGGCAACTTCGAATTCATCACCGTGGCCTCGCCCGGCTATCTGGCGCTCCACGGCACGCCGAAGCATCCGCTGGCGATCGAGGAGAACCACTCCGTCGTGGTCTATATGTCGCCACAGACCGGCCGCCACTACCCCCTGGAATTCCGGAAAGGCGAAGAGTCCATCAGTATCAATGGGCCCTACAAGGTGAGCGTGAACGAAAGCAATGCCTACGTGACGGCAGCCCTCTCGGGCCTGGGCATCGTCCAAATCACGAGCGACCAGGCCATGCCTCACCTCGAGAACAAGGCACTGGTTCGCATTCTTCCCGAATGGACACGCCCCCTGCTGCCGATCTATGTGGTGTACCCGCCCAACCGGCACCTCAGCGCCAAGGTACGAGCGTTTGTGGACTGGGCCGCGGAACTGACACAACGCACCCCCTACTTGCAACGCTTCGTTTGAAGATAGGTCTGTAGGGTGAGTCGCGGCATCATTCGGGATGAGTGCATGGCTGCATGCACAAGATGCGCCGAATCACCGCATGCCGGTCTGCATGACCTAAACCTTCGTATATGGACTCCCCCACAACAACAAGAGCCTGACCGATTGGGGACCAGCGGGTAAAGCACCTGCAGTCGTATATCCGGCATCTGTCGTGGACTCTGTGGTGGTCCGTGCCGACATGGAATCTGCATCACCACGTCGCCACACGCTACAAGCCGCAGGCAAGCTGCCGGAAGAGTTATCGGCGTAGCGCGGTGTGGGAGGAACCCGATTGGCCATGATGGTCGATCATCTCGTCGCAAGTGGTGAATCAATACTGGCTTTGGCGTGGTGTACGTTCTCTGCGGCCTTATCAGTCTGGCATCGCAAAGCTCTGGCGGTTTTCTTTCCGGATCAGTCGGGCTGCCTCATCAAACGGCTTGTGATCACGCAGCGTCCCATAACAGATGCGCGCGAGCTTGTTGGCCAGCGCGCAGGTCGCCTTGTTGTGGTTGCTTCGCCCCTGCACATCCAGCGCCCAGCGGCGCACACCCTGTACCTCCTTGCCCGCCCCTTGCGCCACCTTGGCTGCTCGCAGCACACTGCGCGCGCCATGCGTGAGCAGCATACGCAGGTAGCGGTCGCCCTTCTTGGAGATGCGGCCCAGGTAACGGCTGCCGCCCGAGCTGTACTCGCGGGGCGTCAGGCCAAACCAGCAGGAGAAGTGGCGTGCGTCCGCAAAGTGCGTCACATCCCCCGAGGTGGCCGCCACCATCGCAGTGGCCGTGAGCAGCCCGATACCGGGCACCGACAGCAGCAGGGTGCAGGCTGGGCTTTGCCGTGAGGCTTGGCTCAACTGCCGCTCCACCTGGGCGATGCGAGCTTCCAAGAGCCAGATCTCTTCGAGCAATTGCGATGCCGTGTGGCGGATCAGCTCAGGCACAGCAGACTGTGGGTCGGCCAACACGCGGCCGATGACTTCGATGCCCGTGCGCGCACCTACAGGAACAGCGATGCCGAACTCCCGACAGATCACCTGATGCCTGCGCAATCCACTTTTCGGGTTCAGACCCTCGCGCCGCCCAATCTTGCTCTTCTGGAGACGTCCATGTAAGGCTTTCCCTAGCCCGCCCCTGCTCAGAAGTCTGCAATGGCCATTCCCCGTTGATAGCTTGCTTTCCTCAATCCGTGCAGCCGGAACTGCGGGTAAGCTCGAATTCATCGACCTATCTCCTGCGGACGTGTCAAGTTCCAACTAACATTCGCTCCCCTAATTTCGGCGCTAAGTCGCTGGCCTAACCGCGAATCGATGACGGACCTCCACGGAACAAGACAAAACGCCCTTCCCTCATCCAGCATGGCAAACCGCCCACTGTCCAATTGAACAGACTGGCGATAGAAGCCATTGGCTGTATCCCCCTCCCGCATCGGTCTCCAAGTCTTCCCGATCTCCTGCTGCAGCTTTTCCCCAACCACCCCCAGCTCACGATCCCGCAGGGTCGCCAATAGACTGCGGGCCAGGACAACGCGCTGCCCCCGGCGCTCTGCCAACCCCTCCCCCACCAAGAAATCCACGCGCTGCGACATTGCCTCACGCACCTGCGCCCCGAACCCTTGATCTACTGGCTGGGGTAAGCCGCTCACCACCAGCGCCCGGTCCAGCCAGGTGGATCCCACAGCATGGATCTGCTGCTCCAGGGGCAGGTGCGAGCGCAGTTCGACTGCATGCCCCGCGCCCTTCTGCGCCCCCTGTTGCCGCGCCCTCTGTAGTAGGTCCGGTGGCACGGCCCAAACGCCATCGGCCACGCGTTCCACGATCCCCTTGCGGCGTAGCGCCTCCAGCCGACGCACGTGGACTTCGACCGTTGCCTGTGGATCCCGATCTCCTGCCTGCAGGAGCTGCGCGCGATGATGGGCCGTGGTGTAGATCCCCTCCTGGGCCAGGTTCAGGACCGTGCGGTCCACAGCACGCTCCAGCGCCTGTGGTTTGCCTTCGACGATGCCACCAACCGGCAGCTCCGCCAGATCGGTGTTTGGCTGCAGCCGGAGGTAATGCGCCCGACCGTCGATACCATCGACTACCAGATAGGGCCGATCGTGCAGTTCGCCATCCAGCCCCTTGGCCGCAATGCGCCCCACCACGGGTACATCCATCTGCGCATCGGTAACCAGTTCCCTCTGTTCTCCCTTCATCGCTCGGTGCATGGTGCGCAAGATGTCGCCGCGCTCCCCCATGGCGGTGAGCGTCTGCTCCATCCGCGGCACCAGGCGCCACCGGTGGGCATCAAGGCGCTCGGCCAGTGCCATGGCTTCAAGGCGCTGCAGCCGGGCGCGCAGCAGGTTGAGGCGCTGCGTTCCCTGGGGCACAGGGATGCGGCCGGGAGTCTCCGTCAGGTCCACAACATCCGCCACAGCCTGGCGCTGCAGTTGCCGATCCAGCCCTGTCCATCGCTGCTGGTCCACTTCGCGCTGCTGGCTCTGCCGCATCTCCAGTTCGGTGCGCGGCCCCAGCCATTCCGTGGCCAGCTCGCAGGCACGCTGGCGCATCCCATGGGCCATGTAGTCGGGCGCGATGACCAGGTCCGCTCCCCTGCCCTCGCCCGAACGCCCGCGCAGCACGACATGGGTGTGCGGGTTGTCCGTATCCCAGTGGTCTACGGCCACCCAGTCCAGGCGGGTTTCCAGATCGACGGCCATGCGCGCCATCAGCGTGCGCGTGTAATCGCGCAGGTCTTCCAGCTCCCCGGCATCCTCCACCGACACGATGAAGCGGAACTGGTGGCGGTCCCCTTGGCCCCGCTCCTCGAACGCCTGCAGGTCTGCGGTGTCCGTGTCCGGCCCGTAAGCCTGCCCCTTCTGCCCATCACGGGTCGTACCGTCGCGTTCGATGTAACGCAGGTGGGTGGAAACCGATCGAGCACCCGCTTTCTTAAGCACCACAAACCGGGACTTGATGACCACACGCCGTGCGTTCCTACCTAGCCCCTGGCCCGAGATGCCAGCCGCCACACGCCCCCGGCCAAACGTGGATGCAGGACGCATGCCCTGCTTCCCCGACGCCTTGGCCCCGGCCCTGGAAACCTCCTTCAGCACCTGGCTGATCAGGCGCGGCGACCGTGGTCCAGGACGCGACTTCGGCGCGCCCGGCCGGACCCTGAACTGCCCCTCCTCCGGTCCGTCCTTACGCGTGGCCATGGTGCCCACTCCAGCGCGCCAGGGCGCAAGGGATCGGGAACGGCACGCGCCAAGCCCCCGCTGCGGGCTGGGTCCTGCCCCAGCACGGCACTGCATGCGCCCGGCCTGGTGCCGTGCCCAACCCACGTGCAGACTGGCTTGGCAGGCACATACGTGCCGGTCCTTTTATCTTGCACTCCATCTGCGTCTCCCATATTGGCACCCAACTCCCACCTGCCGCCGAACCTGCGCGGCCGCCATGACACCACCAGGGCGGCCCGAGCAGCGGCGCAAATGCTGCGGGCTCACGGCCTCCACATTGCACCGCCGACTGCGGTGCGAGCGCCGCGTCCATTGCCGCCCATTGGCGCCGGAAAGGATGGTTCATGGCGCACTCCAGATCCACAAAGGGTGCGCAATGCCAAGCACTGCCGACACCTGGACTGGCCCAAAGTACCGGCTGTCGAACGACGCCGGATGGGTATCGCTCAACAGAAAAATCTCCCCCTCCACAAGAGCCCGGCACTGTCCCCAGGCTTGCAGCGGGCGGACCATGCCATCCTGCAGCCGAACGCCCGCCACCACGGCATCGTCGATGCGCACCGTCTGCTCGTGCACGCACACGGATTGCGGCGCCAATGCGCCGACGCGCTTGAGGATAGGCACGCCGCTGGGCAGGTAGCCGCGCTGCGCCGCCAGCGCAGCCACATCGGCAGGAAGCCGAACCAGCACGATGCTGCCCACATGCAAGAAGTCCGCGCGCTCCATGCGTTCAATGTGGTACCAGCCGGGTGCCACGCTGGCGCTCGGGTTGTAGACGAACCGAGGCTCCCTTGGCACCAGCATCGGCCCGACCACGAGGGCCACGGCGGTCGCCATGCCGGCCAGCAGCATGGGAAGCGGTACGGCGGGCTGCGTCATTCCCTGCCTCCACGCGCCAGGTGCGCCGCGTGCCGCTCGGCGGTGTAGACCGGCAGCGGCAAGCCTGCACCAAGCCGATGGCCCACCTTGCGCCAGTAGCTGGCAGCCACAGTGCAGGGATCGATGCCCAGCGCCTCAATGGCATCGATCACCGCCAACACCGCCTCGACCTGCGCCTCGCCATCTGAACGCAACAGTAAGCGCGCACCCGGCAGCACACCCGCCACGCGCTGCGCGTCCTCAAAGGGTGCCGGCGCCTGCATCACCAGGAGCTGCCAGAGCGCCGTGCCAGAGACATTGCCGATCCACTTCACGCGGCAGCAGACGTTGCCAGGCACGAACATCGCAACGCGCCGCCAGCGGTCCAGCACGATCTCCACCGTCGGCTGGCCAAACCGCAGCCAGATGTTGACCCGATCCTCGACGAATGCAAGCGACACCCGCATGCGGGTGGGGCGCTGCGGCACCATCGCCTGCAGCGGAGCCTGCCGAATGGCTGACACCGGATGGGATCCCCGCGCCATCATGCCCCGTCCTCCGGATACTCGCGCTCCAGCAACTCGCGCAGCATGTCCGCCGCTGTGATGCCGCGCCGGAACGCCACAACCTTGATGCGCCCGCGCAGCACCGGCGTCACATCGATGGTGAGCCGTGCGGTGTAGATGGAGGCCTTGACGGGGATCTCGGGAGCATCCGCCTGCCGCACCCAGGTTGATGCAGGATCCGCACCGGGCCTGCGTCCGATCGGTGCCCGGTGCAGCTTCGCCGCTGGCTGGGGGATGGTCATCGCAGCACCTCCCGCACGGCCTGAGCGAGCGCAGCGATCTCGCGCGCAGCTGCACATTGCGGCGCAACTTCGCACGCCAGCCGCCCTGCAGCCACGCTGTCGGCAAACACGATGCGCTGCGAGACTTCCGTCTCCAATGCGGCGAACGGCTGATCGGCAAGCGCTGCACGCGCTTCACGCCCTATCACCGTCCCGACCACGCGCCGGTTGATCACAAAGGCTGCGCGCAGCTGCGGCCGGAACACCTTGGCCTCCGCGATGAGCTGCACCACCTCATGACTCGCCCACACGTCGTAGGCGCTCGGCTGCACTGGTATCAGCACCAGGTCGGCAGCCAGCAGCGCGGAGCGCGCCAGCGCTGCGACCCTTGGCGGTCCGTCAATGACCACAAAATCCGCCTGCAGGGCGATCTGCGGCGCCTCCTGGTGCAAGGAATCCCGGGCCAGCCCGAACACCCCGTACAGCCTCTCCTGCCCGCTCTGGAGCCTCCGCTGTGCCCAATCGAGGGCTGACCCCTGCGGATCGGCATCCAGCAGCGTGACACGGCTGCCTTGCAGGGCCAGTTCGCCCGCCAGGTGCGTGGCGAGTGTGGTCTTCCCTGCCCCGCCCTTCTGGTTGAGCAAGGCGATGACTTTGCCGAGGCGGGTGCCTTGCCTTCCTGGTGGAAGGCTTTGGGGCTCTGGGCCTGCTTGATTTGCCATCGCAGAACCATTGCCCAAATTTTGAGCACCTGCTGTTCGCGCGCGCGTGACTTCCATTTATGTATCCCTTTAGATGTTTAGGGAGGGCCCAAACCGTTGCTGGGCGTGGTTTTGCGGGCGATCGGTGCGTGCGATCCACCGATACTTCTGCGGGTGATCCCCCGAGGGCCGTGCGGGCGATCCACCGAGCCCATCCCCAAACCATCCACAGGTTCTTCAACAGAATCTGTGGACAAGTCGCTCCGGGATCGGTTGTCCGGATCGGGCAGGAAGGCCAGCCACTCGATGCCGCCACTGCGTTCAATGGACAGCCAATAACCCGGCAGCGCCTGGCGCCGCGCCAATTGACGTACCTGCAGCGCAAAGTCGGATGGGCGCTGCAGGCTTCCCGACTTCAGGTGCAGGTGGCGCATGTCGAAGCGCCATCCCGCCTGTTGCCGACCGCCGTGCTTTCGCACAAGCCGGTAAAGCCAACGCTCAATCCCCCCGGAAAGCCGGAAGTACGTCGGATCGAGCGTGAGCACCAGCCCTTCATCCATCACGCCGGTAAAGAACCAGTCGGCCAGAATGAGTTCGATGCCGTCGGAACGCCCCCCGGGCTGGACGTACTCCTTCCACTCGTTGATCCAGGAGAAGCGGTGCACGCGCTTACCGCCGTTCGGGCGCTCGCGCTGGCGCAGCGTCGTGGCGACGGTGGTGGACTGCAGCCGGTCCAACGCTGCGCGCAGCGCCAGGTAGTCGCTGCGGCCGGTACCCCGCTGTGCAAAGCGCAGGATCTCGTAGGGCGTGGCCACCATCAGGCGCGAAGGTGCAATGCCTTCCTTCTTGGCCTGGATGATCTGGCTCGCAGCCCAGATCAGCACGTCGGCGTCCCAGATAGTGGCGATGCCGTGCTCGGGCACCCCCTCCACCGTGAGAGAAATTCCCCCCGCTTCAAATCGGATCGGCACAACACGCGGCGACTTGGCAAGCGAGAAGAACGGATAGGCCATCAGATCCTGCACGTCGCGCAGCGCCATGTCGCTGCCCGGCAGAGCGCGGAACAGCGATAGCTGTTCCCGTTCGCCCACTCGCTTCGACATTGTGGGTGCTCCCTCGTCCAATCTGATCAGCGGACGGAGTCGCGCTGCACGTAGCCGGGGTCCGAGGTCATGCCGTAGGCACGGCCATCGGCCCAGGCACGCAGGTCGGTGGCCGCATAGACCACCCGCGCACCGAACTTGCGAAAGCGCGGCCCCCCACCCAGAACGCGCTGCTTCTCCAAGGTGCGCGGCGAGAGCCGCAGGAAGGCGCCCGCTTCCTCGGTCGTCAGGAACTCAGGATTTGCAGAAGCTGCGGGGACACCCCCCAGAGGAGGCTGGAGAGCAGCCGCTGCGGCTGTGCGGGACGGGAAAGAACTGCCAATGGCCATGACGGACTCCATCGCTGTCGATGGGCCGCAAACCATTCGCAGCCCGATGGAGGCAGTCTCGTGAATCGGGCCGGATCCAGGCAGGGAGAGATTCAGCGCACCGGTTCGTCTCCGGGGGCCTTGGGAGCAGGCTCCAGCACACCCGCCATGGCCATGTAGCCGCCGTTCATGAACGCCTGGGCGCGCCGCAGCAAGTGGCGCACCTGCGCGCGCAGTTCACCGTCCTCGTGCCAGCGCAGGACGACGGATTCCAAACCAAACAGGGCCTGGGCGATGTCGCGATGGGATGCGCCCGCTTGCGAAGCATCAAGCGCCTGCAGGGCGCGCAGGTGCAGCAAAGCAGCGCGGGTGGCAGCCCGTACGGGCGGGATCTGAGGCGCAAGGCCTTCCGGGGCCTGTGCCTGTTCGCGATACCCGTCGAGCTGACCGCGAAGCCCCTGAGTCAGCGGCACAGTACTCACATAGGCGTCGCCATCCTCCAGAGTGCCTGAGAGCGACAAGCGCATGCGCAGCGCGCTGAGATCTGCAATGAGCGCCAGGTCGTGGCCGTCCATCACCAGGCGCTTGCGGCCGGGGATGCGCCACAGATCGAACCGGCGGGTTGCCGCACCGTGCGCATGCACGGCACGCACATGCAGCAGCCGGTCAGAGGACGACAGCCACAACGGTTGCGCAACCCGTCCGTCCCACTCTGGATCTTCGGCGACATCGCAACCCCCAGCGGGCAAAGGACACCACGCGCTTGCGTCGAGCCCAATCGGCGCGGTAGCCGGGATGGCGACGCAGGTACTCCCAAGCGAGGGCTGGATCGTCGAGGTCCAGCACGTAGAGATAGGCGGCCGACACACCCCACGGGGCATGGTGAAGATCTTCGGGGGTTGGCGTGGTCACGGAATCCTCCTAGAAAAAGGGGAAACCTGCCACAGAGAGAAAGTTACAGGGTCGCTGTCGCGGCGACGTCAGGTCGCGCGCCGGGCGATCGAGAAAGGACTGTGTCAATCAGTCGTTGATCGAGCCGTCGCGCTGCGCGTCGGCCAGGTAGCCCGAGAGCGTCTGGCGCGGCTTGAAATGCGGATCGGCCACGATGCGCATGCCTCGTGGGCCCCGGACGCCCTCAAGGGCGGAGAGGCTGACATACCCCAGTTCGGGACTCCCGGTGCCTGCGTCGCACAACCCGAATGCCCGGTCTCCATCCGCATCCAGCTCCGTCAGCAACCACACGGCCCCTGCATCCAATGTGTAGAGCTTGACGACCGGCAGAGGATCCAATGCCTCACCGCGCGCACGCGCGGTGCCGTTGGCCTGCATCTGACTTTGCTGTTCGTTGGTGAGAAAGGTCATTGTGATCGTATCGTCGAGTTACATCCTAGTACAGAACGCAAACACTTCACCAGCTATCTCGTTTAAGGGCTTGCGTGACCTTCATCTCATGCCAAGTGCGTCCACCGTCTCCTACGAATGGACTTCAAAAGGCATTCCATATTGGGTATCTTATCCCGTGGTGTTATTTCCCGTCACCAAAGACAGTGGCGGTTGTGGCCAAACCGTCTCCGTCTTTCGCAAAGGACCCGATCCTCATCGCAATAGGCGATGCGATCAGACGTACACGTGCCACCCGCAATATTTCTCAGGAAGCTTTGGCCGACCTCGCTGGCATTGACAGGTCCTACATGGGTGGGATCGAGAGAGGTGAGCACAACGTGGCAGTGATCAACCTGAGCAAGATCGCCGATGCTCTTGAGGTTCGCCCATCCACGCTTCTTGCCACTGCGGGCATTTAGCAAGCGAACATTGCGAACGCTTCGGTTCTTTGCAAAGAACCGAAGCGACCGCCGACTCCACAGTGAAGGGGCACCGCCGAAGC
The DNA here is from genome assembly GCF_044542805.1 of Acidovorax sp. NPDC077693. Taxonomy (NCBI): domain Bacteria; kingdom Pseudomonadati; phylum Pseudomonadota; class Betaproteobacteria; order Burkholderiales; family Comamonadaceae; genus Acidovorax; species Acidovorax sp. NPDC077693. The sequence continues at coordinate 232,406 of NZ_JBITVD010000011.1, forward strand.
GGCGCCCGTGACTGCTACGCCACAATGCGCCCCGCAAGGCGCGCCTCACGCGCGTAGGCACTCAGCCGCTTCTGCGAAGTGAAGTGTAGGTCCCGTTCCACTGGAAGTCCCAGCCGGCCGCGCACAGTCGCAAGTTCTGCCAAGCTGACCCAGCCCAACTCGGGATAGCCCAGACCCAGGTCGCACAGCCCAAACACGTGGTCGTGATCATGGGGGTCCATCTCGCTCAGCAGCCAGGTCGCACCGGCGTCCGGGGTGAACAGCTTGAGCACTGGAGCAGGGTCGAAGCCTTCTTGTTCGAGGGACTGCCGGCCGTTGGCCAGCAGTTGCGCGCGTTGTTCGTCCGTAATGAGCTTCGTCATGGTCTTCTCCTTGGAAGGAATCAGGGCGGGATTGCCCGAGACCGGAAGCAGCACGGCGCAGCGCAGCCGTCAGGGTTCGAAGACGGCCTCCAGGACGCCAGCGTGCACCGCACGCGCAGACCTTGACAGCGAGAACGGCGTGATACGGTGAAGGGAACAGCAAGCCAGCCTCGTCCTCCACACAAGCCGATCATCGGAGACGCAGCCCTCCTTGCCGATCCGGCGAGCCGGTTCGGCGGTATCGAAGGGGGCGCCAAGCCCAGCGCGGCGGGGATGGGCCGCAGGTCGATCCCCGGGAGGCAAGTGCAGCGCGCAGCACCGCAGGTGCGAAGGCGTCAGCGATGAAAGCCCACAGGGACGAGACGCCACCGGCGGCTCGGTGCAGAGCACGCCAGCGCGGTCCGGCCAAGCCGGAGACGCACAACTCCATAAAGCCACAAAGACACATTGACGCAAAACCCCAGTTCCGTAAACCCATCACGACGGATCTACGGAAACCCGCAAAGCAGCAAATCCACAGACCCAAAAATACGCCCACCCTCAAAGACGGATGAACGCTTTCTCGTACTTCCGTACTACGGGGCGAAACAACTTACGCACCACCCTCCTCTCCAAAGCCATGAGACAAAAGCGCCCCGCCGAAGCGGGGCGCCGAGGGCGAAGTCAGTCGCCCTTGCTGCGCGACCAGATCAGGTTGTGCGCGCCGTCCTCGCCTTCGACCAGGCGGGCATAGAGGGTGGCAGGGAACGACGGGTCATCCAGGGTCACGGACAGGTAGGGACGTTCCGCCTTGCTGAGCCTCTTCCACGCCGCGCCGATCTCCAGCCCATTGCCAGCGACGACGCGGTAGTCCGGAGCGTTCTCGCTTGCCTTGTCGCTGGGCACGAGCCTGACTTTGACGTTGAGCGTCAGGGTGCGAACCGTGCCGGTGTAGTTGCCGTTCTGTGCGGTGAAGGTGCCGATGTTGGCCATGATGAAGTCCTTTCGAGGTTGTCCAGGTCGCGCCCATCGCGGCCTTGGCGTGATCCGATGGGCGAGGGTCGGGCGCGCCGCATCCCGCAGCGAAGCACAGGGGCCGCAGCGCAGCGAAGGACCGGGAGGCCCGAGAAATTTGCCGCGCGAGGAATCCGCGCAGCGGAGGGGAAATTTGTCGGGCCGGACGGTTGCGGCGAACAAGCCCGAGGCGGCGCAAACGAAGTGCCGCACCGCCGTGCCCGAGTCAGGATTCACGGCAAATACAAGGCTGCTGTGGGGGTGATCCTGTGCAGAAAGGGTTCATGGCCCCCGGCACCTGGCCATCTCACCATCGCGCAGCGCTTACGGCACATCGCCCGAAGCGATTCACGCCAGCCGTCACCGACGCTCAAGCGCCCAGCAATTCACGTTGCGGCAGGTACGGCAGCATGTCCTGCGCACAGCTGCGGTAGAAGGTCACGAAGTCGTCCTGGCAGTACGGACGCATGCCCACCGCCACGGGCTATTCCACCACTCCCACCGGCCAATGCCCACGCTGCAGCGCCTCGACCTTGGCCGCGATACGCGTCTCCATAGTCGCCCGCTGCACCGCCACCAGCGTGACAGCGGCCTCGCACACGACTTCGCCCGTGTCGCAGGCTTGCACACGGAACGTCGCGCTCCGCTCCCCCATCCGTTCAAGCCATCCGCGCAGCCGCAGAGAAGACCCCGGCGGGATCGGGCATCGGTGGTCGATGCGGATCGTTCGGCCCACCACCACTTCAGCTTCATCGACATGCTGCTGCATCTCCCGGATGCAGATGGATTCGATCACCGCCACCAAGTAGCCGGTGGCAAGGCATTCAATTAGCCGCTCTGCATACCCGCTGCCGTGAGGCAGCCGTGCAAACAGCGACTTCGCCGTCTGGTCCGCCGGTACGGTATAGGACTCTTCAAAGAATATTTCGCTGACGCCTTGGTGGTTCATGGGTTGTCTGGGTGCGTTGTCACAAGCCAGATCAGCGCAGGATTGCGGGTGATCGGTGCTGGTCGATGCTCCCGTGTCCCGCAGACTCCTTCCACCCACCGCAGCGAGTTCTGGCGTAACGCGCCGCTCCGGGCTCAGCGGACCTGGTGAGCCGGAAGTCCCAACGCGCGCGGCAGACCTGCCGCGCGCGTCGCGCCCATTCAAAAAAATGCCCCGGCCCAACGGCCGGGGCTTCATGTTCACGCCTCAGCGTGTGCGTCCTCGTGGACATCCGAATCGGCACTGTCGCTGGCATCGGCATCAGTCTCGCGTTCCCGCCGAGCCGCCGCTACAACTTCGACTGCCAGTGCCTGCGCCCGGAACATCAGGGGCAGCCACCCCATCCCTGCTGCCAGCCGTTCGGCCTCGCTCGCAATCTCGGCCTTCTTGAGCTTGCCCAGCCGGTTCACCTGATCGGGCGCAAATACCTGCACCGCTTCCAGCGCCTTGGCTTTCGAGACATGCTCGAAGTAGCCTGCAGCGGTCGGGGTCCACCAGTCGTGCATGTCGAGATTCACGGCCTGCGCCAGCGCGGTGGCGGGGATTTCCCCTTCCTGCGACGCCAAGGCGCTGACTGTGCAGGCCACGCACACCGCCAACAATGACAGCAACTCCTGCTGCGGGAAGGCCAGCAGTTCCGCGAACAACGCGTCCGAGTCGTTGGGCAAGCGGTGGGCCCAGGCCTCCCGCACCTTGCGCATGCCCACGGCTGCGGGGGCATCGGCCATGTCGGGCGCATGCAGTCCAAGCCCATCCTGGGGTGTTGCAGAAATATTGAGCGCTGAATCACCCGATCCATAGCTCTCCACGATCACCCGCAGCGCAAGGCGATGCACCAGGGCCACCAGTGCAACGTGGGGATGCCGCGCCACCTCGGCCTGCAACGCTGCCGTGCGGTGCGCGCTGAGGCGCTTGGCCAGCTTCTCCGAGATTCCTGACTTGGCGGGCTCGTCGGTGTCGGTATCCGGGTTGCCGCCCGCCCCGCCCTCTTCCTGCCGCGCCTGATCCCGCAGTGCCTTGGCCTGTTCCTCCCGCAGCAGGCCACGGTGCACCACGACCCCGCCCATGGAATCGACCGACACGATGGCACCAGCCAGTGCCACCACGGCGGGCGGGTACTTGACCAGTTGGCGCTCCATGGCCTCCAGTTCATTGCCAAGTGCGTCCATGGCGTCGTGCAGCGCCTGCGCCTGCTCGTCAGACATGTCCTCGTTCTCGTCGTCCAGTTGCTCCTGCAGTTTCGCTTGCTGGTCTTCCAGCTTGGCAATGCGCTTGGCCTCGGTCTTGGTGGGTTCCCGGCGTGTACTGCGCGCCCGCTGGAACTGGTACAGGTCGGCTGCGGTTGCACGCGGTGCCGCATCCACCCAGGCCCAGCCTTCGGCACGCACCTGCTCGGCCAGTGGGGCGAGCTTGTCCCGCGCCAGGGAGTCCAGCAGCACCCCATCGCTCAGCAAGATGCCGTTGTGTTCGTCCGCGAACAGGTCACGCCGGATGCCACCGCCTGCCCGCTCATAAGCGTCCAGCCCGACGAAGCGTGCCACCGCATCGCGGCTCGCGTCGACCTCTTCGCTGGTCAGGTGGTCGCGCAGCGCGTCCGGGCTGCGCTGCCATTGCGGCGCGTCGTAGAACGCTGCCTCCTGCGCTGCATGGTCGTCGGTGATGGCCAGGGCCATCAACTGCTCCAGCGTCACGGCCTGCACCCCAAAATCCGCCAGCAGCCGGGGCGAGACATTGGCAAGCTTCAGGCGCCGCTGCACGACCAACGGCGTCACACCAAAATCTGCAGCGATGTCCTCCACGGGGCGGCCTTCTGCCACAAGGCCTTTCCAGGCGAACAGTTCCTCGATGGGCGACATGGCCTCGCGCTGGACGTTCTCCGTCAGGCTCACAGTGCGGGCCGCATCGTCCTGCACCAGCAGGCAATAGACCTCATGGTCCTTCGCCAGCTTGCGGCGCTTGACCAGCAATTTGAGCGCTGCGAGGCGCCGCCGCCCGGCCACCACATCGTAATGCTCGCCATTGGGCGCTGCCACCACGGTGAGGTTTTGCAGCAGGCCCACACGGGCGATGCTGGATGCCAGTTCGGGAATCGACGTTCCGCCGCTCTTGCGCACGTTCCGGCTGGAGGGCCGCAGCCTGGACAGCGGGATCAGCAGCAGTTCCTGGGAAGCCGCCATGGTGATGGCGGTACTGCCCGTGGCGATAGCTTGGGTTTCTTGAAAGGTAGCGGTGTTCATGATGAAGCTCCTATCGGTCAAAGAAAGGGAAAAGGAAAAAAAGGGGAAGCGAGACAAACAAGGGATGACAGGAGGGGTAGCCCCCTCCAGCCGGAACTCAGGCTTTGAGCTGGCGCATCCCATCGGCCAGCAGCCACAAGGCGCGGTTAAGGCGCAGGTTCTGGTCGATGCCCTGCACGGGCTGCGTGCTCTGGCGGCGTCCGTTGGCGGCGCGGGCGCGCAGGCCACCCTTGATGAGGTTTTCTTGGGTGCGGTTGAACACGCTCCACAGGTCGCGGCGGTCGTCGTCCGTGCGGCGGGGCATCAGGATTTGCGTTTCCGTGATGGGTGCTGGTTTGGCAGGGTCGTCGTACTTGAGGGTCAGCGCAGCACGGGCGAACACCTCCGACTCCCCGGCGTCCAGGGTGATCGCCTGCATGGATTCGCGGGATTGCCGGGCCTGACCGAAGCCATTCAGGACTTCATACGCGCCCTCGATGACCTGCCCCGCCACATCGCCCTTGTGGGGCACGCGCACATCGGCCACGGTGTCGCCGCACACCAATCCGTTCTGACAGACGAAGCGGAACATGCCCGCCAGCATCTGGTAGCTGCTCGTGCCGTCATGCGAGTTGAGCAGGATGATTTCGTTGGCCTCGCGGCCATTGATCTGGCTGGCATGGCGCAGCCGGATCATGTGCTTGGTGAAGTCGCGCCGCCCCTCCTGGCGCACACGGGTCTGACACACCATGAAGGGTTGGAAGCCCTCCCCCCTCAGCTCCTGCAGCACGGTGGCCGTGGGGATGTAGCTGTAGCGCTCGGATCGGCTGCCATGTGGGGCCTGCGCGAAGATGGACGGGGCCACGGCCCTGATCTGGTCGTCCGACAAGGGATGCTCGGAACGCAGCACCGGTGATTGCGGCGCGAAACGGGATGCGAGTTGCATGGTGATTTCTCCTGACGAAGTTGGCTGTCGAAAAAGCCTCACCGGATTCCTAGATTCAGAGCCCTCTTCGGGCTTCCGGTGGGGTCGGCACGAAGAACCCGGTTGGCCTCGTTGCCACCGTCTTTCCTGAGTTCATCGCCCGCGACGGTCAGGAGCGCGCTGCCGGGTGCCGTCAAGGAAACAAGCGCAGGGTTGGTGCGGCCCGCAGGCGCAGCCGAGGACACGGCCCTGCGCGCCTTGACGGCACCCGGCTGCGGGCTACAGTCGCGAGCAAGGTGATGGATTCAGGAAAGATGGCTGGACAGGCAACTGCCCGCTTTCCACGCCGACTCCACGCAAGCGAAAGCGCGCAGCGCCGCAGGCGCGAAGGCCGATCCGACACGGCCGGTTCGGCGGTATCCCAGGGGCGCCAAGCCCAGCGCGGCGGGGATGGGCTGCAAGCCGATCCCCTGGAGGCAAGCGCAGCGCGCAGGCCCGGGTCAACGAGCCGGGCCGAAGGCGTCAGCCGAGCGAAGTGAGGGAACGATGGAAGCCCGTAGGGGGCGAGACGCCGCAGGTGGCTCGATGCGCAAGCACGACAGCGCGATCGGCCAGCGACGCACAGACCATGCATCCGGCTCCCTACGATATGGGACCATAGCCGTATGAGAGTCACTTGCTCTCCGCCTAGGCACAATGACACCTGCCATGGAAATACAAGAATTGCAGGACGATGAACTGATTGCCCAGGCCCAAGAATGGCGGCTGCGGGCGTTGCGCGGGGAGAAGGAAGCACGCGGCATGGCGCACGAGCTGGAGCGCGAAGTGCGCAGGCGGTTTGGCAATCCCCAAGCCGAGACGCAGCACTCGCTCAAAGAGGTGCGCGTGCTGGGAGAGCTACCGTAAGGACTGAGCAGCGCCGAGTGCCTTGAACCACTGCATCCCCACATCAGCAAAAGACCAGCGCAGCCAGGAACAGCCGATCACCAGCCAGTCGATGCCTCGGCAATCATCAGGCTCGACGGGAACAGACTTCGCAGAGACCCGTCCCCCGTCACCAGAGAGCAACCCAACCAGGGCTTGCAGCCAGGCGCCGGAGCAGGCGGATGCCCGGACCTCAGGTCATCTCGTACGGGAGAGCACCGGACTCCGATCCGTTCCGCAGAGGTGCACAAGGCAAACCTCAGAAAACCTCACTCGGGCCACCACAGCGGCCGATCCGGCGCAACGCCTTCGGCGCGCAACGCGTCGGCAAGCCCATGCACGGGATCCTTAAGACTGCTTCGCACCAGGGCGATCCACGTATGCAGGGCCTCGTCCTCTGACTTGTCACCTGCGATCACCTCCAAGTAGGACAGCATGTCCAGGACACGGTGATAGTCTCCAAGCGCCTCCCCAACGGCAAGCGCGCGCGGTAGCTGGGATGCCCGGGCTTCCCGGCGCTTGGCGCGGGCCTCTTCGGCGGCGGCCGCGATACGGCGTGCGAGATCGGCTTCCTGCCGCGCCTTCGCCCGCATGGCGGCTTCCTCGGCCACCAGCTTCGAGCGAAGCGCCTCTGCCTCAGGAAATGCAATCAGGGCCTGCGTGATCTCGGGGAGACGTTTCTCCATCTGCTCCCGGGTCCCCGACCACTGGCGGGCAATGGCGCTCCAGTCTCGCTCCAGCTTCAGCTTGTAGGCATCGAGGGCCCTGTACTCCGCTGGCTCATAGAGGACGCCCTTGCGCGGGGGCTTGATGATCTTTTCCGCCTGCTCGGCGAAGTTCAGGCAAATCGAGCCTCCTGCCCTGCGGATCTCGACCGTGTTTCGGGAACCCTTGCCGCTGGCAACGATCTGGCAGCCTCCCGCGATGAGTCCACGAAGCAGCGCCTCGTGGAAACGAAGAATCCAGTCAATGTTGGCCGTCGTGGCGGTGATGCGCAGGCAGCCTCCGTCGGTGATGTACCGTCCCATCGACATATGGTGTCCCGTGATGCCGCCGAAGAAAGGCCTCCCCTGAGCCGCAGCACGCTCCCTGTCCCGCGCCCGCTTCTGTTCCTCACGCTCGATGGACTGGAAAAAGCGGGCCGTCTTGGCCACCAGCGGATGGCAATTGTCGAGTGAGGTTGGTATTTCGATGGGCGACACGGCGATGCCGTCTTTCGCGCGGGAGAAGGTTTGCCGGACCTGCTGGAGTCTCGTCGCGTCCTCCGACCGATCCACCGTTGTGTCCTTGTCCGGCAAAGGGATCACAGAGTCCATTTCAGCCGGCGGCAATGGTGTGGGGAGACTGGGCTTTCCAGCCGCATGGCGGGTCCAGAAGCCGACAGGCGGCACAGGAATGTTGTACCTGCGGCAGAGTTTGGACAGGCCGACGTCCGACAGGCCCAATTGAGGTCCCAGATGCCTGAGCGGCGTTTTCCAGACCAGCCCATAAAGTTCTGAACGCTTCACCGACATCTCCTCAGACATGGCAAGAAAGAACGCACCAGCACTACCCAGGCCAGAGCCCTACACGCGCGGTGCTTCCGTCTCCGGCGCACTCTCCGTCTTGGGCTGCAGGCTCAGCGACCAATGCCCTCCCGGCTCCTGCTGCGGCGCCAGCAGGTCGTACGTCTTGACCATGTTCAGCAACCCGGAGTGCCCGTAAGTCTGTGGAGAAAAGGCCGGATCGGTGCGCTTGAGGTATTGGCCGAGGGCGCCAAGGCCCACCTTGCCCTCCGAGGTGTCGCTGGCAAGAAGCGCCACGGCTTCCACAAGGAAGCGTGGCCTGCGCTTGACCACGGACTTGGGAGGCTCCTGCTTGGCCTGATCGGCGTGGGGAGGCTCCGGTTTCGCCGCGGGCTTTTGAGCGGAGTCGAGGACCTGCTCGACCGGCGGCGCGGGACGGACCCATTCGAAGAACTGGTCGCTGGCGTTGCGCAACGCATCGGGCGTCTTGGGCTCACCGACGATGCACACCGTCGCTCCACGCTCACGCAGCTTGCGGCACAGGTAGGCAAAATCGGAATCACTGGTGACCAGGCAGAAGGTGTCCGCCCTTTCATCGAAGAGCGCCTCCAGCGCGTCCAGCGCCAGGGCGATGTCAGCGGTGTTCTTGCCGGCCGCATACTGGTACTGCAGGCACGGCGTGAACGCCAGGCGCACCAAGGCATCCTGCCATTTGTTCGCCAGCGTGGACTGGTTGCCATAGCCGCGACGCAGCACGACACGACCAAACTGGGCAACCATGCGCAGCGCATGTTCAAGGATTTCAGGCGAGACGTTGTCGCAGTCGACCAGCACCGCAACGCGGGTCTCTGTGGTGGGGCTGTTACTCATCCGGATTGCTATGCAGGATTTTTTGACCCCACACAGTAGCCGATTTCAAGCGCTTCCCCGTCAACAATATGTTCGTTCTGATTTCTGGGTTGGAAATCGCATTTGAATTGGGCGCCCATTGATCTCAGCCGTCGCCTTCAGGCTGATTGCAGTCGTTCGCAGCATGGACTACGAACGGCTGCTCATGAGCGGGTTTTGACGCTCGAATAGGCGGGCACCTCAACCGTGGGAGGCGTTGTTGTATATAAATTTGCCTCCCACCCGCCTCCCAGCGCCTTGAAGATGGCCACGGCCGAGCGGGCGGATTCCGTCTGTGCCTGCACGCGCGCCTCGGCCGCGCGCAGCAAGGTCTCATCAGCGTGAAGAACCTCGATTAAGCTGACGACGCCTTTTTGGTACGCCGAGAATGATGCGGCGCGCGCGCGGCCCAGCGCGTCAACACCGCTTGTCAACACCGCCACCTGCTCCTGCCGCCTGGCAAGGGAAGACAGAGCGTTCTCGACGTCCTCCGTGGCCTTGAGCGCTGCCAGCCGATAGGCAGCCAGCATTTCTGCCTCTTGCCCCTTGGCCTGTTCAATCTGCGCATTGATGCGCGCGAAGTCGAAAAGGCGCCAACGCAGCCCGAGCACGCCCGTGGCCTGGCTAGCGCCGCCCGAGAACAAATTGCCGCTGGAGACAGACGTTGCACTACCCACCAGGCCGCTGAGAGACAGCTTGGGGTAGTACTCCGAGATGGCAGCGCCAATGCGTGCATTGGATGCCGCCAGGCGGCGCTCGGCAACGATGAGGTCCGGCCTGCGTCTGAGCAGGTCACTCGGTGACCCCGTCGCGATGCTTTGGGGCGTGCTGGGGATGTTGCCCGGTGCGATGAGTTCTGCGCGGTGGGTGCCTGGGGGCGTTCCCAAGATCACATCCATGGCATTCATCGCTGTGTCCAGGGACGCATCCAACACAGGAATGGCTGCTTGAGCTTGTGAGAGCGCGCCTTCCGCCTGCCGCACCTGGAGTTCTGCCGCAAGGCCTTTGCTATGCAGCAGCCGGATTTTGGACAGCAGGTCCTGCTGAGTCTGTACCTGTTGGCGGGCCACGTCCCGGCGGGCCTGCAGGCCACGCACGGTGATGTAGATGTCTGCCGTCTGTGCCGCCACGGCCAGCCGGGTGGCCACCGCGCCTGCTTCCGAGGACTGGTATTCGGCCGTGGCCGCTTCCCGCCCCCGGCGCAAGCCCCCAAACACATCCAGTTCCCAGCTGGCGCCCAGATTGGCCTCGTAGGCGCTGCCATACCGGTCAAAGCCTGGCATCGAACTCAGGACCTGCCCCAAAGGCGTTTGCGCGGACTGGTAGGCCCGTGCAGCCTGCCCTGACGCGGCGGCAGACGGCAGCAGTGCGGCGTCGGCAGCGCCCAGTCCCGCACGCGCCTGGGCCACACGAGCAGCGGCTTGCGCCAGATCCAGGTTTTGCTGCAGCGCCAGCGACACGAATTGCGTCAACTGCGGGTCGCCAAAGCTGGACCACCAGTGGGCCAGCTCTGGGGGTGCCTTCTCCAGCGGTTGCTCTCTGATGGCCCGCTCCTGGAACTGCCCAGGCAGGGCGATAGGGGGGCGAACATAGTCCGGCCCCACGGCACAGCCAGCGGACAGGCTGGCCACAAGAAGGGCGGCGAGGGTGCGTTTGTGCAGCATGGTGTTTTCCGGTCATCAGTGCGTTAAATTGTGACCATAATACCAAATGGTCACTGGTTGTCTAGTGTGTGAGACTGTCGTAAGCTGCACCCATGACCAAAACCAGCCATCCCACCGCCGCAGGCCGGGGCCCTGCGGACCACGAGGTGCGAAACCAGATCGTGATCGCCGCCACAGAGCACTTCAGCCGTTACGGCTACGAAAAAACCACCGTGTCTGACTTGGCCAAGGAAATCGGTTTTTCCAAGGCCTATATCTACAAGTTTTTCGAGTCCAAGCAGGCCATTGGCGAGATGATTTGTGCGAACTGCCTGAGCGATATCGAGAGCGAGGTCCGGGCGGCCGTGGCCCAGGCCGATCGGCCGCCCGAGAAGCTGCGGCGCATGTTCAAGGCCATTGTGGAGTCGAGCCTGCGTCTCTTTTTTCAGGACAGAAAGCTCTACGAGATTGCCACCTCGGCGGCGACCGAACGCTGGCAGTCCACCATCGTTTACGAGGAGCGGCTTCAGGCGCTGTTGCGGGATGTTTTGCAGGAAGGCCGACAGACTGGCGACTTCGAGCGCAAGACGCCGCTGGATGAAACCACTGCCGCCATCCATCTGGTGATGCGGCCCTACCTCAACCCCCTGATCCTCCAGCACAGCCTGGACTACGCCAATGAGGCGCCCGCCCAGTTGTCCAGTCTGGTTCTGCGCAGCCTCTCCCCGTGATCCACAAATCATTTGTGACTATTGACTAAATTGGTCACAAGAATCACAATGAAAGTCCCGATTCATTCGCACAAGGGACTTTCATGCTTCGGCCTCGCCTCGCCACCCTGTTTTTCGTTTCAGCCTTGCCGTTGGCGCTGGTCGCTTGCGGCGAAAAGGCATCTTCCGATCCTCGCACCCAGGCGCCGCTGGTGCGGGCCGCCGGCGTTCAGGAGGCCGCTGCTTCCACCCGGGCGTTCACTGGCACCGTAGCGGCGCGGGTGCAGAGCGACCTGGGCTTTCGCGTCCCGGGCAAGGTGCTGGAGCGGCTAGTGGATGCTGGGCAGACCGTCAAACGCGGCCAGCCGCTCATGCGCATCGATGCGGCGGACTTGAAGCTGGCAGCCCATGCGCAGCAAGAGGCCGTGGCCGCTGCGCGTGCCCGTGCACGCCAGACGGCGGACGATGAAGCGCGCTACCGCGACCTGCGCGGCACGGGTGCCATCTCTGTCACGGCCTACGACCAGGCGAAGGCAGCCGCAGACGCCGCCCAGGCGCAGCTCAGCGCTGCTGAAGCCCAGGCCGATGTCTCCCGCAATGCCAGCCGTTACGCCGAGTTGGTGGCCGATGGAGATGGCGTTGTCGTGGAAACACTGGCCGAGCCCGGTCAGGTGGTGAACGCCGGACAACCCGTGGTCCGCCTGGCCCACGAAGGCCGCCGCGAGGCGCTCATCCAGTTGCCCGAGACCTTGCGCCCCGCCATCGGTTCGCAGGCGCAAGCCACCTTGTTCGGCAAAGAGGGCCTCGCCGTGCCGGCCAGGCTGCGCCAGCTGTCCAGCGCGGCAGACCGGGTGACGCGCACCTTCGAGGCGCGCTATGTGTTGGAAGGCGATTTGGCCAACGCGCCCCTGGGCACCACGGTGGTGGTGCGCATCGCAGACGACAAAGCCTCTGTGGCGGCGGGCCTGCAAGTGCCCATCGGCGCCTTGTTCGACGCGGGCAAGGGCCCGGGTGTGTGGGTGATTCGCGGTGAACCGGCCAAGGTGGCCTGGCAGCCGGTGGCCGTCCAGCGCCTGGACGATGCGGGTGCTTATGTAACGGGCCAGATCAAGCCTGGGGAGCGTGTTGTCGCCCTGGGTGCGCACCTGCTCCGTGAAGGCGATGCGGTTCGGCTGGCCGATCTGGCGGCTTCCGCCGCCGTGACCGAAGGAGCACGTCCGTGAGCCAAGGCCGTTTCAACCTGTCGGCGCTGGCAGTGCGCGAGCGCGCCATCACCCTGTTCCTGATTTTCCTGATCTCAGCGGCAGGCATTCTGGCCTTCGCCAAGCTCGGGCGCGCAGAAGACCCGCCTTTCACGATCAAGCAGATGACGATCGTCACGGCCTGGCCCGGCGCCACAGCACAGGAGATGCAAGACCAAGTCGCGGAACCTCTGGAAAAGCGCATGCAGGAACTGCGCTGGTACGACCGCTCGGAAACCTTCACCCGCCCTGGCTTGGCGTTCACCATGGTGTCGCTGCTCGACAGCGCACCGCCCTCGCAGGTGCAGGAAGAGTTCTACCAGGCCCGCAAGAAGATCAGCGACGAGGCCCGAAGGCTGCCTGCGGGCGTTATCGGCCCCATGGTCAACGACGAGTATGCCGATGTGACCTTTGCGTTGTTCGCCCTCAAGGCCAAGGGTGAGCCCCAGAGGCAACTGGTGCGCGATGCCGAGGTGCTGCGCCAGCAACTGCTGCACGTGGCGGGCGTCAAGAAGGTCAACATCATCGGGGAGCAGTCCGAGCGGATCTTTGTCTCCTTCTCCCACGACCGGCTGGCCACGCTGGGCGTGTCACCGCAAGACATTTTTGCCGCCCTCAACAGCCAGAACGTACTGGCCCCCGCAGGCTCCATCGAAACCCAGGGGCCGCAGGTCTTCCTGCGCGTGGACGGCGCCCTCAACACGCTGGAGAAGATAAGGCAGACCCCCATCGTCGCGCAGGGGCGCACGCTGAAATTGTCGGATGTGGCAACCGTCGAGCGCGGCTACGAAGACCCCGCCACGTTCCTCGTGCGCAACGGTGGCGAGCCAGCCCTGCTGCTGGGCGTGGTGATGCGTGACGACTGGAACGGGCTCGACCTGGGCAAGGCGCTGGAGGCCGAGGTCACCCACATCAACTCTCAACTGCCCATGGGCATGACGCTGACCAAGGTGACCGACCAGGCCGTCAACATCGCCTCGGCGGTAGACGAATTCATGGTCAAGTTTTTCGTCGCCCTGCTGGTGGTGATGGTGGTGTGCTTTGTCAGCATGGGCTGGCGTGTGGGCATCGTCGTTGCAGCCGCTGTGCCGCTGACGCTGGCGGCAGTGTTCGTGGTCATGGCTGCCTCTGGCAAGAACTTTGACCGCATCACGCTGGGCTCACTCATCCTGGCCCTCGGCCTGCTGGTGGACGACGCCATCATCGCCATCGAAATGATGGTGGTGAAGATGGAAGAGGGTTACGACCGTGTGGCCGCCTCGGCCTATGCCTGGAGCCATACGGCGGCGCCCATGCTTTCGGGCACGCTGGTCACGGCCATTGGCTTCATGCCCAATGGCTTTGCACGCTCCACGGCAGGTGAATACACCAGCAACATGTTCTGGATCGTGGGCATTGCATTGATCGCGTCGTGGGTGGTGGCCGTGGTGTTCACGCCGTACCTGGGCGTCAAGCTGTTGCCCAACCTCAAAAAGGTAGAGGGCGGGCACGACGCCATCTACGACACGCCGCGCTACAACCGGTTTCGCCAGCTGCTTGGCCGCGTCATTGCGCGCAAGTGGATCGTGGCGGCCTCTGTCGTCATGCTCTTTGTGGTGTCGGTGCTGGGCATGGCCGTGGTCAAGAAGCAGTTCTTCCCCACATCCGACCGGCCAGAAGTGCTGGTCGAGGTGCAGATGCCCTATGGCACGTCCATCGAACAAACCAGCGCCGCCACGGCCAAGGTCGAGGCCTGGCTCGCGAAGCAGGACGAGGCCAAGGTGGTGACCGCCTACATCGGCCAGGGTGCGCCGCGCTTCTTCCTGGCCATGTCGCCCGAGCTGCCGGACCCATCGTTCGCCAAGGTCGTGGTGCTCACGGGCAACGACAAGGAGCGGGAAGCTCTCAAGTTCAGGCTGCGCCATGCCGTGGCCGATGGCCTGGCGCCAGAGGCGCAGGTGCGGGTCACGCAAATCGTGTTTGGCCCACCCTCGCCCTTCCCGGTGGCTTACCGCGTCATGGGCCCCGACCCCGACAAGCTGCGCGCAATCGCCGCCGAGGTTGAGGCCGTGCTGCAGGCCAGCCCGATGATTCGTACGGTCAACACAGACTGGGGCCCGCGTGTCCCGACCCTGCACTTCACACTCGACCAAGACCGCCTGACGGCCGTGGGACTCAGCTCCAGCGCCGTGGCCCAGCAGCTGCAGTTCTTGCTGAGCGGCGCACCGCTGACGGAGGTGCGTGAGGACATCCGCTTGGTGCAGGTCATGGGCCGGGCCGCTGGCGATGTTCGCCTGGACCCCGCGAAGATTTCTGGCCTGTCGCTGGTGGGGTCGGGCGGGCAGCGCATCCCGCTGTCGCAGGTGGGCAAGGTCGATGTGCGCATGGAAGACCCCATCCTGCGCCGACGCGACCGCACGCCGACGATCACGGTGCGTGGCGATATTGCCGAGGGCCTGCAGCCGCCAGACGTGTCCACCGCCATCACCCAGCAGCTCCAGCCCATCATGGACAAGTTGCCGGGCGGCTACCGCATCGTCGAAGCGGGCTCCATCGAAGAAGCTGGCAAGGCCACCGTCGCCATGCTGCCGATCTTCCCCATCATGCTGGCGGCGACCCTGCTCATCATCATCCTGCAGGTCCGCTCGATTTCGGGCATGGTCATGGTCTTCCTGACCAGCCCGCTGGGCCTGATCGGCGTGGTGCCCACGCTGCTCCTGTTCCAGCAGCCTTTCGGCATCAATGCGCTGGTGGGTTTGATTGCGCTGTCTGGCATCTTGATGCGCAACACGCTGATCCTGATCGGGCAGATCCGAGAAAACGAGGAGGCTGGGCTGGACCCCTTCTGCGCCGTGGTCGAGGCCACTGTGCAACGTGCCCGCCCGGTGATCCTCACCGCCCTGGCCGCGATCCTGGCGTTCATCCCTCTCACGCACTCAGTGTTCTGGGGAACGCTGGCCTACACCTTGATCGGCGGAACGCTGGCCGGCACGGTGCTAACGCTCGTGTTCCTTCCTGCGATGTATTCGATCTGGTTCGGTATCCGGCCCGCTCGTTCTTCCTCCGCGTCCCCAGCATCCGTGTGATTCCCCCCTGCACATCCCTCCTACAAAAAAGGAACTGCCATGTCGAAATCCAAAGTTGTCGTTGTCACCGGCGTGTCCTCGGGCATCGGTCGTGCTGCGGCCATACAGTTTGCCCAGCAGGGCTGCCGGGTCTTTGGCACCGTGCGCAACACGGCCAAAGCGCACGCCATTCCCAACGTGACGCTCATTGAAATGGACATCCGCGACGAGGTATCGGTGGAGCGCGGCATCCAGACCATCATCGCGCAAGCCCAGCGCATCGACGTGCTGGTCAACAGCGCGGGCGTGACCCTGCTGGGGGCAGCGGAAGAAACCTCGGTCGAGGAAGCCAAGACGCTGTTTGACACCAACCTCTTCGGCATCTTGCGCGTGATCAAGGCCGTGTTGCCCCACATGCGCGCACAGCGCTCCGGCCGCATCGTCAATGTAAGTTCGGTGCTCGGCTTTCTGCCCGCGCCCTACATGGCGCTCTACTCGGCGTCCAAGCACGCGGTTGAAGGGCTGGCCGAGACGCTGGACCATGAGGTGCGCCAATTCGGTATCCGCGTCTCGCTGGTCGAGCCTTCCTTCACCAAGACCAACCTGGATCTGAACGCGCCCCAAACGGTCGCCCGGATCGCTGACTACAGCGACGAACTGGAAATCGTGTCGAAAGCGATCCAGAGCAATGTGCAGAAGGCGCCCCCGCCCCAGGGAGTAGCCGACACCATCGTCCGAGCCTCACTCGGGGCCTGGAAGATGCGCCACACACCCAAAGGCGAGGCATCGCTGCTGGCCAAGCTGCGCCGTTTCATGCCTGCAGGCCCTGTGGGAAAGGGCCTGCGCAAATCTTTCGGGCTGGCGTAAGAGCTGACACCGATCCCCTCCCGCAGCCGCTGGCGGCAAGCCCGCCACGGTATGCGGCAAGTGCACTGCCTTGTGACTCAACTGGAGAGCATCATGATCAACGAAAACGAGCCCATGAACTGGGCGGCGCAGCAGTCTGACGCTGTACACCGCATGCGCGAAGGTGGTGGCCAGCCAGACCTGGCCCGCGCAGAGCAGATCGCAGGAAGGAGCGGCCGCCAGATCCTCGAAGCCATGGTGTCTGGCGAGCTGCCCTACCCGCCCATGAGCGACACCATGAACCTCGCTTTGCTGGAGGTGGGCGATGGCCGCGCCGTGTTTCAGGGCATCCCGTTGCTGGCGCACTACAACCCGCTGGGCAGCGTGCATGGGGGCTGGTTTGCGTCGCTCCTGGACTCTGCACTGGGTTGCGCAATTCAGTCCGCGCTGCCTGAGGGGCAGTCTTACACCACGGCCGAACTCAGCATCAAGATCGTGCGGTCTGCGTCCCACAAAACCGGCCCGCTGCGGGCCACTGGCAGGCTGGTTCATTGCGGTGATCGGCTCGCGACTGCCGAGGCCCGCGTCGAGGATGAGCACGGCAAACTGTATGCCCACGCCACGACGACATGCCTAGTCTTCGACTTGTCGAAGCGCGATGCTTAGCGCAGTTTGCATTTGGTCTATTAGGCCGGCGTCACGTTCGTGCCCGGATCGCCCCACGCGCCAAGCCGGAGTTCGCTCGGCAGCCAAGAGACAGCCATGCTATTCGTGAAAGACAGTCCGTTGGAGGTTGCAGTACGCAGGCTCAAGGTGTGCCACCTCTTCGCCGGAATGGATGAATCGAAGCTCTCCGAGGTAGCTCGCCAGTGCAGTTGGCAACAACTAGACACGGGACACATTGCGAGAGGCCGATCACAGGAAACCTTCTTTATCGTCTGCCAAGGCAAGATGCGCGTTTCAGCCTTGTCTCCGAACGGTCGGGAGCTACTCATTGCGGACTTTGACCAAGGCGAGCATTTCGGGGTCATCGGCGTGCTGGGGGCGAGTGCCGCCTCGTTACAGGCTCATGCCATGGAGCCGTCGTTATTGGCCTGTCTGCAACGTGCCGACTTCATGAGGCTGGTTCAGCAGAATTCCCTGTTGGCTGAGCGTGTGCGCGAATCGCTTCAGATCGCCGCAGAGCAATTGATGAGTCGGCTTGTCGAGATGGGCGTCCTAAACATCGCAGGGCGACTCTATAGCTGTTTGCTGGAGATGGCACGACAGACTGGCATTACGGACAACTGTGCCGCCATCGTGCCAGCGCCGCACCACTCTGAACTGGCGACCCGGATTGCGGCGTCGCGCGAAGAGGTGAGTCGCGAATTGGCTCGGCTACGCAAGCTGGGTCTCATCACGTCCACACGCCAAAAACTCTTGCTGAACGATGTAGCAGCGTTGGAGCTGCGACTTCAGAATCTTTGAGTGGAGTACGGGCAGTGAGAAGCGGTCCAAAGCCCGCTTCTCACGTACCGGTCAAAGTTCGCCGGACGAAATCCGGCCCTGTCGCAGAGCCTCGGCGGCAGCAGCGCTGACCGCTGTACGGTCAGCCTTTGATTGATATGCCAAAGCCTGAGAGCCTGCGGGATGCACGCTACGTGTCTTGACCACAGTGGCGGCCTCGGCAGCGACTTCCGCGCGCGTGCGTTGGGTCTCAAATTTCAGCGCGTACTGCGAAGCATCTGCTTCGTCAGCCTGAGCGCCAAAGGATGTGAATACCGCGATTGCAGAGATAGAAAGAATGCGAAGGGTCGTGTTCATGATGGTTCCTCAGTGAATATGCGCGCCGAAAGTGTCTCGCTCCACAGAAAGTGCGTTTATGGCATCGTGCCTATGGACCGTCTTCGTGAAATTGCTGCTTTAGGCGCTGAGGAAATTCTCATTCTTGGGGTCACGAAGGTCTGTGTGATTTCTCACGTGAACCGCAACGCGAACTCAAGGCTGGACGCTGGGGAACAGGCGACCCGGAGATCGCGCTCGCGAATCAAATAGACGTTGATGCTGTTAAGCCGCTGATCACGATGGCGTATGAAGGGCGCTGACCGCTTTCCGCCGGACAGAGGACGCTGAGTCCATCATGTTCGGGTGACCGCAATCGCTGCTACGCCGACTTTGACATTGGCTGGTCTGCTTGAGGTTGAATCCGGTCTTTCGATGGGACACTTCTCACTGGCAACTATTGACCCATGAAAGCAGGTCGCCTTGCCGTCCAGACTGCCATGAAGCGGACATCCGAGACCGGCGCCGTTAGGCTGTTCCTCGATCACGTCGGGTCAGCGGCAAGTTCCAGTGCTTCCATGAAGTCCAACAACTTGACGTCGTCGTGAGTGGCAGCAATCTGCTGAACTTGGCCACGAAGCTTGTCCATGGCCGCAGAGAATCGTGGGTTGGCGCTTACCGAGAGGGTTCTTTCCGAAGACTTCCTCAGTAGCTCGACGCATAGGTGCCGTCCTTGCGGAGTCAAGCCAGCGTAGACGCTGATCGCAGCGCCGTTCGTCTCCAGATGAAGATATCGGACGTGGGAGTCGTATTCATGGAGGCGGGCATGAAAGAAGCCACCACAGCTCTTTTCCTTGAGGTACCGCCTACGCGCTGGTGGCCAGTTTGACCAGTTGTCGTTGGTCTTGACGTGGTTGCAGTCGAAGCACGCCACGGCAAGATTTCGGTATGTGAACGTGTACTGATTGAAGGTATCCTTGGGCAGGATGTGCTCGATGGGCCGCGCATAGGCGATTCCATCAAGACGGCGCCGACAGTAGCAGCAGCGTTCGGCCTGCAGCGCCGCAAGGTGACTGCGCAACGCTGAAATGATAGCAATGCCGGAGCTCTTCTTGCCCGCTACCGTAAACTTAGCATCTCGGATGGCTGACCACGTCCCGGCTCTGCTTGACGCGAGTTTGCGCCATTCACGATAGAAAGCGCGAGCCTCCACTGAAGTCAGCACGTTCTTTCCGAAATCCTTCTCCGCAATCACCAACGGGTTCACGGGTTGGCCCCCTCGGATTGATTGGGGCGAGCCAGTTCCGCTATTACGAGCGTAGCTTTTCGGATGAGATCAAGGTGCAATGCTGGCACCTCGAAGCCAAGCGCTGGGACGGATCTAGCGACCTTCTTCTCCATCTGCTCTAGTTCATCCAAGACGTTCGGCAGCATTTCAGATCGCTCAGTGTTGACAAGCTCGATCGCCCGCGAGACCAACTCGGCGCAGCGTTCGTGGACCTCTCTGTTGTTCCCGGTATAGGTGTCAAATCCCTGGAAAAGGACTCGCTCGACGCTGCTCGAGGCCTGCTCGCCGATGGCTTCTAGCACACCACCGTCTGCCATATATCGGAAGGTGTCGCTCCCGCGTGAGGTCGAAATCAGAATCGGTGAGTGCGTTGCGATGACAATCTGACAGGTGAAGTCCCGACTGATGGTCTGAAAGACCGAAGGCAGCGCTCGCTGCCAAGCGACATGCAAGCTCGTCTCAGGCTCATCGACTAGAAAGACAACGCCGGGTTGGGCGTATTCAACAAGCCGTGCCGTGAGAAGCAGCAATTGCTGTTCGCCTGTACTGAGATGATCGAAGGGAACAATCGAATTCTCACTTTTTTTTCGAAAGCCTAGCTTCCATCCGCTCAGGTTGGCTGGAGCGGCTTCATTACCGAGTGCACGCACAGATTCAAGGACATCGGAGGTAGCGGCCTCCGGCAGTAGGTAGTGCTGACCCTCGAATGACAATTGCTCGAGGACTCTGTTCACCGTTGTGACTTTATCGCTATCGGCGTGGATGGCGACCATCAATTCTGCCAACTTTCGTCCAAGCCTACGTGGCTGCGTGGACGTCTCGCTGGTACGCGCACCCAAGTAGACGTAGTCGGCAGTAGCCCCCATTCTGGACTCGAATCTGTCGCTGGTCGCGGAGGCTATAGCACGCACGGGCCGCCCGGAACTACCATATGCCTTGGCAAGCTGACGCAAGAGCATGCTCTTTCCTGCACCGTTGTTGCCGATGACGTACACGCAGCAGGCTCGTCCTCTTTCTTCCAGCAACTTGTATACAGGGGAGCCATCCAGCAGATCGCTGGCGACCATAGATTCACGCTTCGGAACCCACTGAGACGGGTCGAGAACCGCGTGCTGGCTGTCCTGAATTTCTTCCGACATCACGTAGCGGAAAAGTCCTGGTACTTCGCGTGAGTCTGACCCATACATCTTCCGAGCCCGATTTGACAACGCATCGCCAAGATAGTCGTCATGACGTCGTGAGCTAGTTCCGTCACGCATCATTGCCCCCATGAATGGGACGCTGAGAAATCGCGCCAAGCGGTCCAGAGGTTCGTCCCGTAGTCCGTCGATCGCGCGACCGTTCATCATCAGGACGGGATCACCGACACTAGACCGCTCGGTCGCCATGATCATCATCGAAAGTCGTGCGGAACCGGAAACCCGAGCCGGAATATCTACGACACCCAGAACACGCCTACGCCGTAGCAAATCACGCCGAACTTGCGCGCGCCAGCCTTTGGCTCGTAGATCAGATGTAGGAAGGACCACAATCGTGACGCGCAGGCCATCCCCGCCGTCAAGGAACCATTGAGCGAACTCAAGGCCTCCGAGTTGCAAGGGCCGCTCGCTCTCATACGAGTCCCTCGTCAGACGATTGCGAGTTGGCCAAGCAAACTTGTAGGCTGCCCCAACGTTGACCCAAGAACTGTCTGATCCCTGTTCTCGGGAGAAACTGAATCGCACACCATGAGCACGAAGGCGAAGACAGACCTCGAAGAGATGGGGCTGAAGTTCATCTGGTAATACGTAATCGTTGGCGGCCTCAACGTCATTGAGGCGCACTCCGAGTTCACCAGAGGTCATCGTGTTCAGGTCGACGACTAACCTACCGCGAGCCGACCAGCCCTGAGAAAAATCGGCGACGAAGCTTTCTACCCGCCGTGCCCAGCTATTTGAGTGCCTTATGACCCCCAAGCTTGTGACAAGAAAATCCAAGCGCTTCAGGGTCACCAGGGTACTGTCGCTATCAGATACAAGGTGACGTAGCTGATCCAGCGCGAGTTGAGGTAGGCGCCCCCATTCTGACCGCGCTCCATCATCGTCTCTAATACCTAACCACGCGGTGGCGCTAAACTTGGCCTCCACCAAGCCGTCAGTCGTCTCTGTATCGGCCCATGACCAAGGGAACTGTGGGCGTTCTGCGGTCAGGTGCGTGAACAGCAGAAATACAGCGAGTTTGAGTCCTCCTGCTGGTGTCTGGCTAGGCAGTCCGCGCCAGATAGTCAAAATCTGCTTCTCAAAGCGAGCGGCGTCGATATCGCGTTCGTCTATGTTCTCCATAATCCAGGCCTAACCTCCTCCATGACTTTTGGCCTTATAGGCTGGCGTACTCCGTAAGACACTGTCTTTCGTTTTGCAGAATCCCGCTATTGGCACGCTTCCGATTCAAGCTACGGCTTTTATAGCATCTCGTTACCGGGAAATCACCACAATCTGACTGACTGGAACCGCTGAAAGTCGACTTCAGGCGGCGGATTCAACCGGTCGATACAACATTTTCGCTGAACATCTCAGCCGGTGTGTGTAAACCGAGCGTCTTGCGCGGCGTCGCATTCAATTGTCTCGCAATTGCGTTGAGCTGAAGCTGTGAGAGACCCACGAGCTGCATGGCTGTGGCCTGTAGCGTGGGGCGACGAGCTCGAGCCCGAGCCGCTTAAACTGGCGCGAACAACACCTTTGAGCATCCAGTGAGCAATTCCGCCGACCTTTACCTTTTCGCGGACACCAACGTGTTCCTCCAATGCAAGCCACTAGAGAACGTGGACTGGTCGCCGTTCGCGGATTAGGCGCGGATAGACGTGGTGCTCTGCAGGCCTGTGCAGAGCGAAATCGACGCGCTGAAAGAGGGTGGAAACACTCGCAGGGCTAAGCGCTCGCGCCTCACTTCTTCTGTCATCCGCGAGCTGCTCGCCGAGCCGAAGGCTCTTCGCGAGCGCGCGCCTGCTGTTCGACTTATATTGCGCCACGACCTCCGACGGGACGAAAGCGCCGCTCAAGACCTTGACTACAGCGAGCGCGACGATCAGTTCGTAGGAATTGCCCTAGCATTCAAGAATGCTCGACCGGATGTTGCCGTGCGTTTGTTGACAAACGACACAGGGCCTATGGCAAGCGCAAACATGGTGGGCCTCGAGTTCGTCGAGGTGCCGGAGAACTGGCTACTTGAGCCAGAGTCTGACGAGAACGACAAGCGCGAGAAAGAACTGCGCGACCAGCTCGCACGATACAAGCAAGCTGAGCCGCAGTTCGAGTTGACGGTCATCGAGCCCGCGTCGAAGCGAATAGAAGCTGCGATGCAGTGTTTCGCATCGCTAACAGATGCGGAAGTGGAAGGCCTGATGGCCTGCTTGGCCGAAGAGAATCCGGTCGCAAGCGACTTCGGCCCCA
Source organism: Acidovorax sp. NPDC077693 (assembly GCF_044542805.1). Classification (NCBI taxonomy): domain Bacteria; kingdom Pseudomonadati; phylum Pseudomonadota; class Betaproteobacteria; order Burkholderiales; family Comamonadaceae; genus Acidovorax; species Acidovorax sp. NPDC077693. The sequence goes on from NZ_JBITVD010000011.1 coordinate 255,168, forward strand.
GAGAGGCGCCGCCCCGGTCTGCCTCTCTGACTGGGGGCGGCACTGCACTCTATGGCATCGGCCGGGAAATGTTCGAGCCTGCTTCCGAGAAAAAGATCGAGAACTACAAGGCGGCGCACGAGAACTGGCTTGATTCATGCCGTGAGTATCTAAGTGTCGCATCCCGGACGATTGCATAGACTCTAAACGCTATCCGCTCTTCATGGCCCGAGCTGTTCTGCAGGAGTTGGTAGAGTCCTTGCAA